>JAZNRM010000378.1:0-12955 GCA_045590695.1 Methanobrevibacter sp. | reverse complement strand
CTATTTTTAAATTAAGTTTAAATACTATGACTTAATAAACTTTATTTATAAGTATGTTATATATAAAGTATTTAATCATTTACGAAATTTAAAAAACTTAAATTTTAGAATTTTAATTAAGTTGAATTATTATATGGAAGGTAAATGTTTCGATTATAATTATTGGAGATTATAATCAGTTTCTCATTGTGTTTAGATTTAATTTAAAATTTTTTAATTTCTGTTTTTTTTAAAGAGTAGTATCTTAAATATTGGAGGTAAATAATGGAATTTTGTCCAAAATGTGGTGGCATGATTCTTCCTCAAGAAGTAGGGGAGGAAGATGATAAACAGATTGTATTGAAATGTTCCACCTGCGGCTATGATTCATCTGAAGTGGATAAAGCCGAATATTCAATCGAAAAGAAAGTGGAATCCAAGGAAACCGTTATAATGAGAGGAGATGAAAGCGGTTTACGTTCTACTGTAAGAGAAATTTGTCCAAAATGTGGACATGATCGTGCTTCATACGAACTGCTTCAAACCAGAAGTGCTGATGAAGCGCCAACTCGTTTCTTCACTTGTGAAAAATGCGGTCATAAATGGAGAGGATATGATTAATTAATTTTAATCATTTTTTAAATTTTTAGTTTTAAATTATATTTTATATTTATTATTCATTTAATCGTATTTATAACGATTTTACTAAGGGTATTATGGTGTGTTAATTATTGATGAGTGAGTATTCTTAGTATTTTTAAGTAAGGAGATAAAATGACTAATTCAGAAAATAGTAATTTAGAAGATGTTTCCAAGGGAAACGATGAATCAGCTCCCGGAGCTAATGATTCCACTTCTAACAAAGAAACTAGATTCAATAAATCCAAATCCATCTCTGAGGTTTTTAAGGAATTGGAATTTGAAGATGATGAATCTTATGAAACTTCTGATGACTTTGAAGACGATGTAGATGAGATCATTCCTATTCATAATGAATACAAGGATTTAGATGAATCTGACGCTTTCGATGATGAATCTATTGAAGGAGGAGTTATAATTAATCCTAATGTAGATGATTCTATCGAAGCAAATGTTATTGAATCAACTGAGGATGTTGATTTAAAAGAAAATACTGATTCTATCGATGAAGAAGCTAGTGATGAGGCTGGCGAATCATTTGATAGTGATGAAGAGATTGGTGATGAAGATTCCTTTGTCGCTCAAAAAGATAGTGATGTTGCATTAGCGGATGAGGATGTAGAAGAGAAAATTGGTAAATCTTCTGCTCAAGGCGTATTGATAAACAATAAGGAAAAATCTTCTGATTCTGATAGATCTTTAGATATTTTTGATTCCTCTACACTTTTAACCCTTGCTGGTTTTATTGTAGGTTTGGCAATCCTACTCATTGGAATAACCTATTACGCCTCAAGTTCTGATAGGGTTGTGGATAATGTTTTATCCGGTGAAACTGCAGGACTTGCTATATTCTTGATAATTATTGGACTTATTATTATTGGATTTTCTTTATTGAAGTTCTTCTCTTCTTCAAAGTCTTCGTTGATTATCGATACTTTTAACAGCATTAAGAGTATTGATTATGATGAAATTAGCGAGGACGGTATTACTCGTGAAGACTTTGATGCTATTTTTAGCGTATTAAAAAGAAAAAAAGATTCTAATTTTTCCGGCAGCGGCGATAATGACAAATCTGTTGATTCCTCTAAAGATTTATTTGAGAATGACAAGGAAGAAGAACTTTCTGATGATGATATCAATTCTTTATATTCCGATTCAAATCTGACATCTCAAAAAAATCAATCTTCTTTTAAAGAGCATGAAAATGCCAATTCAACAGAACTTTCTGATGATGAAACTGATGAAGGCCCTGATGAGATCATTCCTATTCATTCAAGATTAAACAAAGAAGCTGATGATTCTGATTTGGAAGATAAGTATTCCAAATACGATTTTGAAGATGATGATGAATATGATTCAGTTGTTGAGATTTCTGAAGATATCCCTGAAGATATCACCGAAGAAATTCCTGCCCATGACTCTGATTTAGTTCAAGAAGATGAATTGATTATAGATGGGGATATTGAAGAGCCAGTAGAAGAACCTATAGAGGAACCTGCGGTGGAGTCTGTAGAGGGAGCTATTGAAGAGGAATATCTTGAGGAAGATTTTGTTGAAGATGATGCTGGTTCCGATTTAGAGGCTGAAAAAATGGATGGTTTAGAAGACAAATATTCAAAATATGATTTTGATGATGATGAGGATGAGACCTTTGAAGAATCTGAAAGTTCTAAACCTAAATTCAAAAAGTCTGTTGACTTGTCTAAGTTTGACGGCGATTCCTTAAGTGAAGAGGAATTAGCTGAAAAGATGAGAAAAGCCCAAGAATTGGCAGAGAAAAAAAGAAGAATCATTGAAGGTACCAATTTTGATAATAGTTTAAGAAAAGATTAATTTTTCTTAAATTTATTTTTTTCTTGTTTATCGTAAAATTTTATCATCTATTTTTAATTTACTTAGAGTATATGCTCGTTTTTTTCACACTTTTTTCCAATATTTTTTTCATTTTTCATTAAAAAATTTTCACTTTAGATTAGATTTATAAATGATTAAATACTTATATAATATTATAATAAAATAATATGATTTTATTAAATTTCAAGAATTTAAAAAATTAAATTATGCATTATTTTAATAATTATTTATAAATGAAATTTAGCTTGATATGAGCTATTTTAATTTATAAAATAAATAATCAATGCTTAAAATTAAATCAAGAGTTGATTTTTAATGTTTAAAGCAGAGTTAAGTGATTCTAGTATTTTAAAAACCAGTTTTGATGCTATTTCATCTATTGTAGATGAAGTACAAATCCAAACTGACAGTGAAGGTTTTCGTTTAGATGCCTTAGATCGTAGTCATATTACTTTTGTTCATCTCGAACTCAAATCTAGTTTATTTGATGAGTTCATTTGCGATGAACCGGAAAAGATCAATATTGACACAGATGAGTTAATGAAAGTATTAAAACGTTCTAAATCTAATGACCGTGTATTAATGTCATTAGATGAAGGAAATCTTATTCTCACTTTTGTTGGTGAAGCTACAAGAACTTTCAAAATTAGATTGATTGATATAGAATATGATTCTCCTGCACCTCCTTCATTGGATTATCCTACTGAATTTGAGATTCCTTTCACACTTTTAAAAGACTCAATTCAAGATATGGATATCTTCTCTGATAAAATCACTTTAATGGTAGATCAAGAAAACTTCTATGCATCTGCTGAAGGTGAGTTTGGAGATGCAAACATTGAATATTTACATGGTGAAAAAATAGACACTAAAGCTAAATCCATTTTCTCTTTAGAAAAAATCAGAGAAATGCTTAAAGCAGACAAATTCTCTGAAATCGCTACTATCTGTCTTGGAAATGACATGCCATTGACCTTAAGTCTTAAAATGGTATCTGAAGACGGGGAACTCAGTTTCTTGCTTGCTCCAAGAATAGAATCTGAAGATTAAATAGAAAAGATTTAAGCTTTTTTAAAGTCAATAAATTAATTTATTCTTAAATTAATTTATTTTATTTATTTTTTATAGCTTTAAAGCTATTTACACCATTTAAATTTTTTATACATTATTAACTTTATTAAAACGATCAGTATTAACTAAATTTTTGTCTAACTTTTTAGTCTAAATTTTTAGTTTCTTAAGTTTTGGCGACTTTATTTCAAATTTATGATTCTTATGCAAAGCGACTTTTTTCAGGTATTACGCAGGGTTCAAAAGGAAGAACGTAACAAATCCTCTCTAGCAAGAGTGGATGATGATTTCTATAAGCAGTTACGTGATTACATTAAAGGCTTAGAGCGTTCTGTAGCTAATGATCCTTTTGGAAATGAGCAATTGCTACTCAATAATGCCCAAAGAATTGCTAGTGCAATTTGTGAGCGTAGGGAAACCAAGATTACTAAAGCTGCAAATAACAATATCTACAGGTCTTTTCTTTTGTTTAAAAAGGATAATCCCCAATTTGACCTATTGGATACAACTCCATTAAACCTTACTCCTGAAGAGGAAACATTATATTTCTCATTGATGGATGTTCTTAAAACTCATAGATACAGAATTTCCTTGGACGAATATACTGATGAATCAGCTATTGGTGGAAATTTTGAAGATGAGGAAGAGTATGATGAGGATTTCGATGAGGATGAGGAAAGCTCTTTTGTAGAGGATTCATATGAATCCAGCATTTCTGTTGAAGAAGAAAATGATATCTCTGATGAGATGGAAGATGAGATTTCCGATGCTCTTGGCGAATCTGATGAAGTTTTAGATAGGCTAAATCAAATCAAGAATGCAAAAGTCATAACTGATGAAACCTATGAAAACATTGATAAGCAGGTAGCTAATCAAATGTATCCTGGCCAAGGCACTGTAGACAATGCTCAAGAGCTTGAAGAAACTGAAGAAGTTGAAGAAAAACAAGAAGAAACTCCAGTTATTGCTCAAGAGCTTGAAGAGGCAGAAGAGTCAGCAGAAGAATTAACAGAAGTTCAATCTACTGTGGAAGAGGACTCTAAAAATGAGAGTTCAGTTTCCACTAGTCCAGAGGATTTCTACAAAAATCCAGACAGTCAGTTTGTAGACTTGGACAAATTGGAACCTAATTATGATGATGACTATTATGATTCAATAGCTGCAGGATCCAATTACGCTGCTCCAAGTGAAGATGACTTCAATCTGATTTTTGCAAAACCTAAAAAGCCTAAGGCAGAACCTGCAAATGCTGAAGATAAGGCACCAAATAAGCTTGAGGCTGCAGAAACTAAGGATAGTTCATCAGCTAAGATTCAATCCACCCAATCATCATTAGGATTTGCATCTGGCCTTGATGTTAAAGATAAAAAACTTAGCCCTACTGATGGTTTTAATAAAGCTATTGATGATACTATTGATAGTACTATTGATAGTACTATTGATGATGATAAAAAGGATAATGCTCCTAAAAAACCTGTCGATAAGACAAAAGGAGGATTATTTGCTAGAGATGAAATAGAAAATGCAACTGTTGTCATCAGTGAGGATGTCGGTGAAATGGTAGGAATTGATGGAAAGGTTTATGGTCCTTTCTTGGCAAATGATGTTGTTATCTTGCCTAATATTACTGCTCAGATTCTCATTGACAACAATAAGGCAAGTTTAGTAAAATATTAAATTTTCAAATTTCTATTATTCTAAACTCCATCATCTTATCTACTATTTTTATATAATTATTATATAATATACAAAAGTTTATATATGGATAATAATCAAATATAATTAATGTATCTATAATAATATGATATTTTCTTATTTTAAAATATTTTTTTAATTATTAGATTCCAAGATTTACAGTTTGTTAAATCTTTTTTTATAGTTTTAAACTTTCAATTTAGTTTATCCTATGAATGAATAGGGCTATGAAAGAGTGTAAAAATATTTTTATAAGAATGTGTAGATGCTCTCATGCTCGTAGGAAACTGAAAAATGTTCTTATTAGTATGTTATAATTTATCCTCATGCTAAATGGAAACCTAAACAGTTCCAAGTGGTTTGTTGTAATTATTTATTATATAATCTGTTAATTAAGTTCTAAAAGTCTTTTAACAGAGAAATCAATTAAAGGTGAAAAATATGAAAATGCCTAAAGAAAAAAGAACTTACTGTCCACATTGTAAAAGACACACTATTCATGAAGTGCACACTTCCAAAAAGAGAAAAGCTAGTGAATTAAAATGGGGACAAAGACAATTCAGAAGAGTTACTGCAGGGTACAGAGGTTATCCAAGACCATTACCAGGTGGTAACAAGCCGGTTAAAAAATTAGATTTAAGATACAAATGTAAAGAATGTGGAAAATCCCACATCAGAAAATCTTTCAGAGTAGGAAAACCTGAATGGGTATCTAACTAGGTGATTTGTATGGCAAGTAATGGAAGAGGAAACTTTTTAAGAGTTAAATGTTTAGATTGTGATAACGAACAAATCATTTTCGATCGTGCAGCTTCTGATGTAAAATGTATCATCTGCGGTAAAACTATTGTAAAATCCCGTGGTGGAAAAGCTAAAATCATGGCTCACATCGATGAAGTTTTACAATAAGCTTAAAATTATTAATAGCCAATTACTATCAAAACACGCTATTTTGGCCGAGTATGTAATTGGCTGTTATGTGATCTTAGAATAAAGATAGGTAATTTATAATTACTTATCTAAACTGTTTTTATTTCGGTGTTTTAATTGGTAAGAAAAAGTCAAGAATGGCCAGATGAAGGAGAACTTATTGTAGGTACTGTCTACAAAGTTGTTAACTATGGTGCATTTGCTAACTTGGAAGAATACGCAGGCAAGGAAGCTTTCATTCATATTTCTGAAGTTTCTTCTGGTTGGGTAAAGAATATTCGAGATCATGTAAGAGAAAATCAAAAGATTGTTGCTCGTGTTTTAAGAGTTAATCCTAAAAAAGGTCATGTAGATGCTTCTTTAAAAAGAATCAGAGAAGACCAAAGGACTAAAAAGATCCAACAATGGAAAATTGAACAAAAAGCTGAAAAATTCTTGGAATTAGCTGCTAAATCTTTAGATAAAGACTTGGATACCGCTTACGATGAAGTTGGATATGAACTTATGGATATCTTTGGGGATATCTACGGTGCATTTGAAAGCGCTTCTGAAGAAGGGGCAGAAACTCTTACTGAAGAGGGAATTAGCCAAGAATGGGCTGATGCAATAACTGAAGTTGCTGTCAAGAACATTCAACCTCCTGAAGTTCACATCAGCGGTTATGTAGATATTAAGAACTACAACCCAGATGGTGTAGAGGTTATTAAGAAAGCACTTATGGCAGCAGAAGATGAAAACATTGAAGTTCAATGTGTTGGAGCTCCTCGTTACAGAATCACTGTAACTTCTACTGATTATTTGGTTGCTGAAAAACAATTGAAGGAAGCAGCAGAAAAAGCTATTGCTATTGTAGAAGATGCAGATGGAACTGGAGAATTCTTACGTGAAATTGAAAATTAATTAGTGAATCAGATGAAAATGAAAATGAAGAAGTGTCCCGTTTGCAATATTTACACACTTAAAGATCAATGTCCTAATTGCGGTGGTGAGTTGAAAGTGATTTATCCACCAAAATTTTCAGTTGAGGATAAGTATGGTAAATATCGCAGACAATTAAAAAAAGAGATGCTTAATAAGGAATAAAAAGTTTTTAATTAGCAAGCTGTTGTTAGTTTAAAAACCATTATTCTATTTTTTTATTTTTCTATTTTTATGGATTTTACGATTACGATTGATTTACGATTATTTGATTATATATAAAATGTTCTTAAAGGTGATCTTATGAGAACAACTCAATTTAAAGTATTAGAAGAAGTTAGTTTAAACAATCCTATATTTATTGAAGCACTTCCTGGAATCGGTCATGTAGGAAAATTAGCAATTGATCATGTTATTGATGAACTTGATGCTACTAAATTTGTAGAAATCTATTCTCCTTTCTTCCCACCACAAGTTCTTGTTGGTGAAGGAGGAATCGTAGAGGATATGAAAAATGAAATGTATTACTTGAAGTCTGCAGGTGCAGATGAAAGGGATTTCATATTTTTAGTAGGAAATTGTCAAGCTTTAGCACCTGAAGGTCAATACGAACTCTGTGGTTCTATCCTTGACTTCGTTGAATCAAAAGGGGCTAAAGAGTTTTACACTTTAGGTGGTCTTGCTACCGGTCAACCTGTAGAAGGTACTGAAGGCCGTGTTTTAGGTGCTGCTACCGATGAGGAAATTATTGAAGTACTCAAGGAAGCAGATATTGAAATCAGATCTGCTGATGGTGGTATCGTTGGTGCTTCTGGTTTATTCTTAGGTTTAGGTAGACTCAGAGGAATGAAAGGAGCTTGCTTAATGGGTAAAACTCCAGGTTATTTCATTGATGCTGAAGCAGCTGAAGCTATTTTGCAAAAATTAGCTATTCTCGTAAAACTCGAAGTAAGCACTGAAGAGTTAGAGGCAAAAGCTGAAGAGATCCGTGAAATGATTTCTCAAGCTCAACAAATGGAGCAAGAAATGCTTCAAAGAGCAATGGGTCAACAAGCACCACAACAAGCTCAAGATGACCTCAGATACATAGGTTAATTAAACTTTTAGATTTTAAATTTCATAGCTATTGTTTTTTAGCTATTTTCTTTTTTTATTTTTTTATTCAATTTTTATTATACTATTTTTTCAATTATTTTCTAAATTTTTTCAATTTGTTACGGCTCATTATATTATTTTTTAAATAATTTTTTATACTTTGTAAAATAGATATAATAAAGTATTATAATAATAAAAGTTTATTTAAAAAACAAATAAACTAATTTTAATCTTTTAAAAATTACAAAAATCAAATAAAAATTAAATTTATTTATATTTTATAATAATTAGGAATGATATTATGCTTCAAATTGCAGTTACAGGTAAACCGAATGTAGGAAAATCCTCATTTTTTAACTCAGCTACTGCATCTCAAGTGGAAATGGCAAACTATCCATTTACAACCATAGATGCAAACAAGGCTGTTGGTCATGTTATCAGTGAATGTCCATGTAAGGAAATGAATGTCACATGCAACCCACACAACTCCCAATGCATTGACGGAACAAGATTGATTCCAATAGAATTGATTGATGTGGCAGGGCTTGTTCCAGGTGCTCACGAAGGTAAAGGACTCGGAAACAAGTTCTTGGATGACTTGATGCAAGCTAAAGTTTTCATTCATGTAATTGACGCTTCAGGGTCTACCGATGCAGAAGGAAACCCAGTTGATCCAGGTTCCCATGACCCATTGGAAGACATTGAGTTTTTAGAGCATGAAATCGTCATGTGGATGTATGGAATTGTAAGCAAGAACTGGGTAAGGCTTATCCGTAAGGTTGAAGCAGAGCATTTAGACTTTTCCAAAGTCATTTTTGAGCAATTATCAGGTACAGGTATCCTAATTGAAGATGTGATTGAAGCATTAAGAACTGTAAATCCTAATTACGGCAAATGGGAAGATGAAGACTTGATTGAATTTGTCCGCAATCTCTTGAATATTGCAAAACCTTCCCTTGTAATTGCAAACAAGGCAGATTTGCCTGGAGCACGTGAAAATATTGAAAGAATGCAAGAGAAATATCCTCGTGTAATTCCAACATCTGCAGAATCCGAGCTTGCACTTATGAACGCTACAAGAGCAGGATTGATTTCATACATTTCTGGAGACAGCAGTTTTGAAATCATAGATGAAAGCAAATTGAATGCTAACCAAATCAAGGCTTTGGAATATATTCAAACCAATATCCTTGATGTTTATGGAAGCACCGGTATTCAAGAGGCATTGAACACTGCAGTCTTTGATCTTTTAGACATGATTGTTGTCTATCCTGTAGGAGATGAGCATAAATTAACTGACCAAAAAGGAAATGTTCTACCAGATGCTTTCTTGGTTCCTAAAGGTTCAACTCCTCGTGAATTTGCTTATATCATCCATACTGATATCGGTGATAAGTTCATGCATGCAGTAGATGCAAGAAAGAGCATGAGAATTGCAAGTGATTATGAACTTCAAGACAGAGATATTATTAAGATTGTTACACACTAAAAGGTGATAAAATGATGCATCCACGTCCAAGTCCAATAGCAGCTTCTTTATACACTTTAAGAGATTTAAATGCAGATGTAATTGTTATGCATGGGCCACATGGCTGTTGCTTTAGAACAGGAAGGCTCCTTGAAAGTGATGGTGTTAGAGTTGTTACAACAGCTATGGCTGAAAATGATTTTATTTTAGGGGCTGGTGAAAAGCTTCAGGAAACCTTGCAAGAGGCTTATGATACATTCAATCCAAAACTAATGGGTATTGTAGGAACCTGTGCAAGTATGATCATTGGTGAAGACTTAAAAGAGCCAATTGAAAATCTTGGCCTTGATTGTGTTGTCTTGCCAGTGGAATCCCATGGTGGTTTCGGTGAAGGAGACAATACAGAAGGAGCTATTGCAGTGCTTAACGCTGCTGTAGAGTATGGTGTAATCCCTCAAGAGGAAGCAGATCGTCAAAATGAAATGCTAAGGCTTGCAACACATGTTGAAAAGACTCGTGGTATGGCACAAGGAAAATACATCAAGCCTAATTTTGGAGATAGCAAAGAAAAGGTAGCAAAGATTATTGTTAAAGCAATTCAAGATGGTAAAAATGTAGCTTTTGTCTTGAATGCTAAAAAGGAAACCTCATATCTCTTTGCAGACATTCTAAATTGTGATTTCTCTCCACTTGTTGATGGAGCAGAGTCTAATAAGGATATTGAAAATCTTCATTTCATTGCTAATTTAGATGAAAACATTGGTCTTCCAAGAATAAGACAACATGCAGTTAATATTACCAAAGAATTAAACGAAACTGGAATTGATATTGAGTGCATCACTGGTGGCCTTGATGAATATCCAATCACTCCAAGAAAGGCAGAGGAATACCTCAAGGAAATCAAGCCAGACCTTGTGATCGTTGCAGGAGTTCCACATGCATTGTATGTAGAGGAACTTGACTGTGAAACTGTTGCTGTTACAGATGGTCCAAGACTTGTTCAACCACTTAATGAATTAGGTTACTCACATGTAATTGCTGAATTAGATGCTCATTCTAAGACATTAGGTGTAGATGAGATAGTTGATTCTGACTTTGGTATGATGATACGTTCAGTTATTGAATGGGAGCTTGAATAAAATTAATATTTATTTAATTAACTATCATTTTAATTAATCGTTATTTTAATTTAAATTATAGAATAATTTTTTCTAAAAATAGTTTAATATATTTAACTTAAAAATTATTTAATTTCAAAATTTGCAGGTAATTTTATGATTACAATTATTGATTACAAAAGTGGAAATCTTAGAAGCATTTCCAATAGCTTTAAGAAGATAGGTGTTGAGGCGATAATTACAAGCGATCCAAATGAGATTGCAAATGCTAAGCATCTTGTTCTTCCAGGAGTAGGTGCTTTTGGGACAGCTATGGAAAACATTGATCCTTTTAAAGATGTGATTTTCGAACATATTGATGATGGAAAGCCATTTTTAGGAATTTGCTTAGGTCTTCAAGTGCTTTTATCCTCAAGTGAGGAATCTCCAGGTGTAAAAGGGCTTGATATTTTCAAAGGTCATGTCGCTAAGATTCCAGAAGGCAGGAAGATTCCTCATATGGGATGGAATCAATTGAAACAAGTGAAAGATTGCCCTATTTTAGATGGTGTTGATGGCAAGGACTTTTATTTTGTACACTCTTATCATGCAGTGCTTGATGATGATAGCAATTTGTCTGCTGTTGTTGATTATGGTATTGATTTAACTGCTGCTGTATCAAAGGATAATGTATTTGCAACCCAGTTCCACCCAGAAAAAAGTGGAGTTCCAGGCTTGAAGATACTTAAGAACTTTGTAAGTTTAGAATAAATTTATTCTACTTCTTTTTTTTTAATATTTTAAATTTTTAATATTTTAATAATTTAATTTTTTAAATTTTTTTAGTAAATTATTTAAATAACCCTGTACATATTATCCTTGGGGGAGATATTATGGGAAAATTTAAATTCTTAATTATTCTAATTTTAGCTCTATTTTTAGTATGTGGAATTGTTATGGTTGTAGATGCACCTAGTTCTTTTGATGATTCCGTAAGTCTCATACCTACTTCTGATTCAAGTGTAGATGCAGACTCATCCAACTGTGTAAATGGAACTTGTTTAGTTGATTCCAATAAAAACGATGATAATTCCGTTAAAACTGTGGGTAAAAATGGTAAAGATGATAAGTTAAATTATGATTCAAAATATTATGTTGATGATTTCATTGATGGTTTATACTTCTGCAATGACTTAGAATATGCATTCAAGGAAGCTAAGGCTCATAATAGGAATGTAATGATTATTTTCGACGGAGCAGCTTGCATTTATTGTGAATACCTTAAGGAAGGAACTTTAACAGATCCTTCTGTTCAAAAGGAAATAAATGAAAATAACATTTTATTGATTACAGAAAGCAGTGAAAGTCCAGAACTTTTCCAACAATTGGATGTTTACGGAACTCCAACTACTGTAATCTTAGATCCGGATGGAAATGAATTAGGCAGAATAGATGGTTATGAACCTCCAGAAGAATATTTGAGAGATTTAAAAGAGATAAATAGTCATTAATATTTACTAATGAGGTGTTTTAAAATGGAGATAATGCCGATTATTTCATTTTTCACTGGAGTGATTTCAATATTATCTCCTTGCATTATACCCACCATCCCTATAATTGTAGGATTTAGCTTAAAGACCAAATCAAAAGCGGAAATATTGTCTTTTATCTTTGGATTATTTAGCATTTTCACTATAATCATCTTTTTGACAGGGTTCTTTACAGCTATTCTTTATAGGTATATCATTTATGTAAGGGTCATTGCTGCAGTTATCTTATTGATTATGGGAATATTGATGTTTTTTGATTATAACTTGTCCTTTAAATCGATTGATGCCAGAACTGGTGGAGGGATACTCAATTCATTTATTTTAGGATTCTTGACTTCAATCGCTTGGGCAGATTGCTATAGTGCATATCTTATTTCTCTCATAACCTTACTTGTAAGTTCAAATAGTCCATTATATGCAGTTGGAAATATACTTATTTATGTTTTAGGTTTTGCATTGACTCTCTTGGCATTATGTTTAGCGATTTCAAGAATAGATTTGGAGAAATTGATTTCCAAGGCAAATTACATTCCTAAGATATTTGCTGTTTTGATTATATTAGGGTCCGTTTATTTCCTTCATAGTTCATTGCTTGTATTCATATGAATAAATAAATTCTTTATTATTTTTATTATTTTTTACAAAAACAAGTAATTTAT
>JAZNRM010000377.1:0-3095 GCA_045590695.1 Methanobrevibacter sp. | reverse complement strand
AGAGAAAAGAGAAGAAGTTAAATTTTGAATTAATTACCCAAGAGTAATAAGCATAAAAAAAGGGAGTGCCGAAACACTCCCTTTAAATATCAGTTAACTAAAACTTTATTATTCAACAACCAATTTTTGTTGAGCAACAGAGTTTGCAGTCTTAACAGTTACGATGTAAGTACCTTTAACCAAATCTGCATTAATCTTAGCACCAGACTCAATAGTAGAAGAGTAAACAACTTGACCAATCATATTGATGATTTCAACATCAGCTTCTTCTGCAGCAGCAAAATTAATGTTAATCTCACCAGTAGTTGGATTAGGATAGATTGAGAAAGCAGCTGAAGCAGCATCAGATAGACCTACACCTGGTTCTGGTTCTGGTTCTTCACTAGCTTCCGGATATCCAGCACCAGAGTAAGAAGCAGCTTTAGTGAAACGGAATGGACCTAAGTCACCACCTTGAGAAGGGAACGTCATTGTAATTGTAAAAGTACCAGCCTCTTTAAATAACAAGGTAGGATTTGTGTTGTCACGAGGAGTATTCCATTACCAACATAAGTGGTTTTCTTCTGAGCAACCTAAATATTTACCAAATGTTATATACGGAATCTCTTCTTCTGTTCCTTGAGCAACTAAACAATTACCTAAAGGTTGAGCACCGTCTTTACCTGGTTTTTCCAACATAAAAGAAGCTGTACCTGAAGTAGTTGGATTACACAAGTACTCAATACTATAGTAACCTGGTTCAGCTACTTCAACTGTATATTTCAACCATTCATCATTCTCACGATAACCTAAATTATAGAGACCTGTTTCATAACCATAAAGACCATAACAGCCTGAAACATCTACACACTCTCCCATACGGAAGTTGTAATCTTCACCTGCCCATTTATATGCACCATTACAATTATCTACCTCATCTTCTGAACCATCTCCATCATAATAAGCAACACCAGCACCACCTTCATCGTAAAAACCAACTTGAAAATAGCCATCTTCTGGAGTAGGTATTACTTGAGGCGTTCCGTTATAAGCTCCTTCGGTTAAAGGGGGAAGAGTCACACATCCACCATCACCACACAACTTAGTCAAGATGTAACGACCGGAAGCTAACATATTATCTTCAGTATAGTTACCACATGCTCTCCATGAAGATGATCCTTCAAACTTATCTCCCCAATTCCAATACCACCAACTGATTTTAACGCCACCACCATTAGCTCCGTCACAAACAGACAAGAGACTATTAGACTCAGATGTACAGATAATGAAATCTGTTTGGTCAGGAGTTTTGTCTTGGTTTCCGTCAAAGTTTACTGCTCCCCACTCAAACACTACCACAAGAATCGATGCTGCAGCTGAATTCAACTTAGATAAGAAATTCATGTGATCACATGCATAGAAGTGGAATGAATATAAAATATAATTTTGGTGTTTATTCATAGGGTTATTAACTGCTTGATCAATCAATTGACACCATTGAGGAGTTCCCAAAATCATAATCGCTCCCCTATCAATATTTTGGATTACATCAGTTACAACATTTGCATAATTCTTGATATTATCCCAAGTACATTGATTAGGTTCGTTACATAACTCATAGATAACGTGTTTGTACTGTCCTTTTTTAACATGGTTTGCAATTTCTGTAAAGAAATACTCAGCACCTTGTCCTCCCATTGACTGATTTAATGTCTGTTCTGGATTTCCACAAGTGTTCAAAATATGCCAGTCAACAACGCAATAAAGTCCTAATTCAGCAGTCCAATTTATAAAGTCCTTAACTTTTTCAATCATCGCTGATCTATTAGACTCAAAACCACCCTCTTTAACGTACATTGCAACACGCACTGAATTCGCACCAAAAGCTTTCATAGCTTCTACAGCATACCTTGAATAGCAAGTTTGTTGCCATTGAAGACCGAAAGTACTCCAACCTTTCAATTGAACAGCCTCACCGTTTTCACTAGAAAGCTGTTTACCAACAATTTTAAGACGCCCCCACTGTTCGATGTAATTCTTAGTGGAATAGTCCTCCGCATTCACTTGAAAACAAGCAAATGCTACCATTAATAAGAATAACAATTTTTTCATGTTCTCCATGTTTTTAATTAATAATTTTAGTTTAAATAATTTCATCTTCAACAAATTCTGTTTTACCCCATTATATCCATCCAATCTCACTCTATCCACCATTCAACCGCTCTAATATCATAATCCTAGTTTACAGAATTTCGACAAAAATACACATTTTTTAGAATTCCCCAAACTTCTTTTATTATTTTTTTTATTTCTATCTACCTAAGAGGAATATTTACCGACTAAAAGCATTTTACTGTATTTGATTTACATCAAGGATACTTTGCAAATTGCAATTTTATCTAATCATTTACAATTTGTTTACAGGAAATTTAAGCGCATTCTACTTATCTTGTTTCTATTCACTCTGTCACGATACCAACATCCCACCTTTGCGAATAAACACAAACCAAATAAAATGAAAAATTTACTCTCTATAATTTATGCATCAACTTCAAATATTCTATCGTCAATTCTGTAGCTCCTTCTATCCCTACCTTAGAAACATCAATGCTGAGAGAATAGGTTGCTGCATCTCCCCAAGTTTTATCTGAATAAAAATTGTAATAGGCAGCTCTACGCCTATCTTCTGTTCTGATTTGAGTCAATGCTTTTTGAGGAGACATTCCCGATCTTTCACAAATACGTTGCACCCTATCCTCCTCTGTTGAATGTAGAAAAATACTTACACAATTGGGGTTATTACGTAAAACATAATCCGAACATCTGCCAACAATAACACAAGAACGCTCTGTCGCTAATTTTCGGATTGCATTGGATTGCATTTCAAAAAGGGCATCTGATGAAAGATAGTTTTTTGCTAAAAACTCACCGGGTACTAACGATTCTATCCACTGCAACAAATTTCCGGAAATAGTTGAGGATTTTTCGTCGGCCTGTTCTAAAACCTCTGAATCAAATCCATATTCCTGAGCTGCTAACAAAATCAACTCTTTATCATAGTAATCAATTCCAAGCTTTTCGGACAATAATTTGCCGACCCCCCGACCACCGGCACC
>JAZNRM010000376.1:0-2709 GCA_045590695.1 Methanobrevibacter sp. | reverse complement strand
TGAAAATTAGATGAAAAAATTTTGAGATTAAAAAAAAAAAAATAAAAAATAAGGATGAAGTTTTTATAAATATAAGAAAAAAAGAAAAAATTTGAGAAATTATTCCTCAGGCTTAGTTGAAAACATTTCCCTTAATTCTCTTCTAAGGAGTTTCCAGCCGTTTACCCTTGGAAGTTCATCCATAGTGAATATCTTCCTTGGAACCTTGTATCTTGCAAGATATTCCTTAGAGTATTCGACTAATCCATCAGGATCCTCTTCCTCTTTCCATACAACTGCAGCTACAGGAAGCTCTCCCTTATGGATATCGTCAACGCTGAATATTGCGATTTCATCTACCTTAGGATATTTGATCAATGTTTCCTCAACTTCTGTTGGATATATTTTCCATCCGCTCATTACAATCATGTCTTTCTTTCTGTCTGTAATGAACAAACGTTCATCCTCATCTATGTAACCTATATCACCAGTTAGGAACCATCCATCCTCAAGGAAGGATTCCTTGGTTTCCTTTTCCATTCCCCAATATCCTTTAGCTATTGCAGGGCCTCTAAGAGCTATTTCTCCATGTTCATAATGGCCTAAGGTAATGCTTGGGTCATCCTCATCTACGATTTTAAGCTCAGAGAAACATACAGGATGGCCTACACTTTCATATCTGTCTGCTGTAGCATAGTCTTCAGGTCTGATAACTGTTCCTGTACCGATTACGATTGATTCGGAAAGACCGTATGCATTGATGATTGGAATATTGTACTGTCCCATGAACTTTTTCCATATCTTTCTGTGAAGTGGGCCTCCACCGCTGATTATTTCCCTAACGGTAGCGAGGTTTTCCCTTTTTTCCTCTTCAAGATTTGTAAGGGTGTGGATTACAGGAGGCATTCCTGATAGTACGCTTACCTCTTCGTTTTTACATAATTCAAGGTATTCGTTTATTTCAAAGAAGTCCATTGTAATGGTCAATGCTCCAGCTCTAAGTGCAGCTATTGCCCACATAATCCCTACGTGAGCCATTGGATAAATGCAGAGGAATGTGTCGTTTTCCTTATAGGTCAATACATCACATGCATTGTGAATTGCTGTAAACCAGTTTCCATGGGTTAACATTGATCCTTTTGGCTTTCCAGTTGTGCCTGAAGTGTATTGCAATTGACATAAGTCATCCCATTCTGTTTCCTCAGCAGCTAACACTTCACTTCCTAAAAAGCTTTCACAGTTTTCTATGATGTATGCTTCAATATTGAGGTTCTTTAATGTGTCTTCTGCATCATCATCAGTGATTAGGAGTTTTGCATCAGAATCAGTAATCATATAGTTCAATTCAGATGATGTAAGTATTCTATTGGTTGGAATAGCTATTGCACCTATTCTCCATATTGCAAGTAATGAAAACAAGTATTCTGGGGAGTTGTTTAAGTAAATTAATACCCTATCTCCTTTTTCAATTCCTTTATCCTTTAGGCTTTGTCCAATTCCAGATACAATCTGCAATACTTCAGTTGAATTATATCTTAGGTCTCTGCTTGGACAGTAATAGACATCCTTGTCCAGTCTACGTGCATTTGCATCAATAAATGTTGTTAAGTTTAACATGTTTTTCCTCTTTTAATTAGTAATTGTTTGATTAGCGTAAGTTATTTATTTCATTGATCACTTCATTTGCCATATCCATTGTCTTATCTGTTCCGCCTAAATCAGGTGTTTTAACTTTTCCTTTTTCCAAGACATTTTCACAAGCGGTTCTGACTTTTTCTGCCCAATAATCTTCATTTAAGTATTCAAGCATCATTGAAACAGATAGTATCATGGCTATTGGATTTGAAATGTTTCTTCCTGCAATGTCTGGTGCAGATCCATGGACCGGTTCAAACAATCCATGCTTGTCTCCAATATTTCCAGAAGGAGCAAGTCCCAATCCTCCAACAAGTCCTGCTGAAGCATCGGATAATATGTCTCCAAATAGATTGCTTGTAACGATCACATCAAATTCCTGTGGCTTTGTCAAGAGATACATTGCAGTTGCATCCACATAATAGTCATTGGTCTTGATATTTGGATAGTCCTTTGCCACTTTAAAGAAAGACTCCTTAAAGACACCATCAGTCTTTTTCAATACATTTGCCTTATGGACACAGGTTACAGACTCTTTATTGAGTTTAATGGCTTGCTCAAATGCAAGTCTTGATATCCTTTCGCTTGCCTTTCTGGTGATTACCCTTTGAGCTATTGCCTTCTCTTTTCCATCATCGATTGTTTCATTGCCGGAGTATAAGCCCTCAGTGTTTTCCCTTACAATGAGAAAATCCAAGTCATCAAATAGGCAGTTTATGCCCTTGAATGATTTGATAGGCCTTAAGTTTGCATAAGTGTCAAGCTCTTGCCTAAGTGTGATTATAGGGCTTTTTTGCCCAGGTGTGGAAGTGATTGCACCAAAAAGTGTAGCTTTTGCATTTCTAGCTGTTTTGATGGTTTCTTCAGGGATTGTTGTTCCATTCTTGTCAAAACATTCCCTTCCTGCTTCAGCTTCGAGAAAATCGAAGTTCAAATCCAAAGATTCTAAAACAGCCACTCCTGCTTCCGTAACTTCCTTTCCTATGCCGTCTCCATCTATTCTTGCTATTTTTATCATGATTGCATAATCCTTAAATCTTTTCATATATCTTGAATCTCAATAGATTCTTATGTAATTTCATTATTTAATATATT
>JAZNRM010000375.1:0-14944 GCA_045590695.1 Methanobrevibacter sp. | reverse complement strand
TCTTCCTAAGACCGCTTGGCCTCCGACTTAACAATATACCTAACAACAGAATTTTAAGAGTCCTTGAATATTATGAAAGCATAGAACCAATATCCTTCAATGATCCTGAAGATGTTAAAGCGGAAGTTGAAGAACACGGTTTAAGATGGGTAGCGAACAAATATGGAGTTCGTGAAAAAGAGCTTAAGGAATATGGTTGGAGATTTAAGAAACGAGACGATAAAGGTAAAAAAAGAGAGGAAACTCCAATCATTAAAACAAATGAACAAAAGCCATTAGTTGATATTTTTGATGATGAGTAATTTAAAAATAGAATAAATCATTAAAAAAAAGATAAAGAAAAAATAGAATAAATAAAAAAATAGAAAAATAGAAAAAAGGACCAATGCAGAACTAATACCAAACATCCTTAATTCCAAGCAAATAAGCAATCATATTAGAGCCTAAATGCAAAATAAGAGTTAAAAGAGCAACGATGATGAAAAATTCCCAACTGATTTTAACGACCAATAAGCTTAATACCAATGCACCTACTACGAAATCCAATTGGTCCATTATAGGAGCTGGCTCACCACTTTGAAGGCCAATTCTTCTTTTTATGAAACTTCCAACTGCATCACCTAACAATGCACCAAAAGCCATCAAGAATCCTAAAATCAAACCGCCAGTTATGCTGCCATATACAGGGAGATCTATTACTCCACCAGTCAAGACACTTAAATCTCCATAAAAGGTACCTATAATTCCTAAGACTACACCAACAAGGGTTCCAATAATGGTACCGTTTAGACAGCCTTTCCAAGTTACGCCATTACCAATAAGCCTACGCCCATCCTTGCATTCCTTTCCGCCGTCAACTGGTGTTCCTCCACCAAATGCAAGACCGCTAAGGTTAGCAACATAAGCAGGGAGCATAAAATAAATTGCACCTGCAATAGCTATCAGTAATTTAAAAATTTCAATTTCCATCATTTGCCTCAAAATAAATTCAATTCATTGCTTTAATGTAAATAATAATTTAATTTGAATTAATTATCTTCATTTAAAACTATATTTTTAATTATTAATAAATTTAAGTATATAAACTTATGGGTAAGTTTTTAAAGAGAGATAAAAATCAATCCCCTCATTGATTAAGCAGACGATTATAAGAAGCATCCAACAACCTATACGATTCAATGAATGCAATGGTCTTTGAATCTGTTTCTGGGATTTCATAAACAAACACAAGAGATCCTGTATTAACTATCGGAGTGTCTACCCTTTTGATTGATGTGCTTTTTGAAGGTCTTGTCTTATTTCTCTTATAGTAATTAAATCCAATATCACCAGTGACCTCTTCAGCCAAGTCTACAGATGCATTATCCATTGTAGGGGTTGCTATATAATATCCTTCCCCATAACCAGGCTCGTGGTCATGACCTATAATGACCAAATCAGGATCCCACTTAGCTACATCGCTGACAACATAATCATGAACGAGAGACTCTCCATTGGCTCTACCTTTATTGAAGTCTTCTGGAGAATCTGTCACCTTAACCTGATAGTTTATGACTTCCACATCACCATGAGAAAATGCAAAGGCTCTGCAAACCAGAGGAAGAATGAGCTTATGCAGTTTTTCTCTGGAATGCATACCTGAAACAACTGCAATTTTCACAGAGGTATCCTCTGAGTGAGTATAGTTAACCTTGCTTACACTACCTAAATTATCCTCACCTATAATTTCACTGCTGCCTTCAGTAAAAATGAAAAATCCTAAAATAGCTGCAATGATAATTATCAAGCTAATTATGATAATCTTAATCCTTTTACCCATAATATCCCAAATAAGAATTCATTATACTGAATGAATTTAAAATCCTAATCCAAGTAATTTTTCATCATGATTGCAGTGCCTATAGCTGGAGCGACGGTACACTCATCATCACTGTAAAAGTCACCCATGGATTTGACATCAAGTCCCAATAGTTTAGCGGCTTCTGCACATAAGATGTCCTTTCCAAGACCTGTGACGATAACCTTATCCAATCCTTCTCTTTCTGAGACTTCCTTAAGACCTGCAGCTATTTGCTTTACCTGCTCATTGTGAATGTAATCAGCCATTTCCTTAATGTCATCCATTGACAAGATATCCAAATCTGCACAAACTACTCTTGAAATTCTTCTTGCAGATTCTTCCTTTGATTTTCCTGCACCATCACAAGTAGCACATACATAATCCTCATCTTTTATCAAATCAAGGACATTGTAGACATCTGCAGTGATTGCAAAGAGTTCAGAAGCAACCCTATAGGTTTCTCCATTAAGTGGAATTGAATCTACAAAGCTTGTCAAATTGGTTCTTAAGGTTCCTGTGTAGACAAGCTCACCAGTGGCAGACCTTTCAAAATCGGTTCTGCCCTTTGCACATTCCTTCCCATCCTTGATTGGAATGATGTCTGTAGTTGTGCTTCCAGTATCTACAAAAATGCAATCCTTTTCAATTTCAGCAACGATATGTGAAGTGGCAATCCAGTTTGCTGCTGCAACCTCAATAGGGTTTGCAATGAGTTCAGCAAGTGACAATACCTTATCTGTACCAATGTATGCAACAGGACAATCAAAGAGCTTTTCACAGGTGGTTGCAATATCTAACACCCCTTGTGCCTTTGTCTCGAATGCATCCACTAACTCAGCAGTCATGGAAATTCCTACAGCATCTATCTCATCAACTGGACAGATCTTTTCTATCAAATCATATAAGACATTTCCCAATCTTTCATTTTGAGACCACATAGGCAAGTATTCAAATACAGTTTGAATATCCTTTATTTCACCATTTTCATATTCCACAATTGCTAAATCGGTATTTGCACCACCGATATCAAAACCTGCTACTTTCACATTATCACCAAATAAGTATAATTATTCCCCTTTTTTTCTAAAATTCATAAATTATAAAAACTAATATTTATCATTATTTTCATTATTTTTATTTTTCCAATTTTATTTCTAAAATTCCATCATCATTCTTATAGAAGCTTGCTTTTGAACTATAAGTTATTTCTCCAATATCTTCAACACCTATCTTTTTATCAATCAAATCAATGATTGTTTTAGCAATATTGATGTTTATGATCTTTTGAAGCCCCACATAAGAAGTGGTGAATCTGGAGTTTATCTCCAAAAGATAGATGTAATCATCTTCAATTATGAAATCAATTCCTATGAATCCTTTCAGTCCAGGAACATATTCACATGCCTTTTTCGCATAGTCAAAGACTTTATCCTTAAGTGGGTGTTCATATGGGACATATCCTCCAAGATATTCCCCTCCATTTTCATCAATTTCAACTATTTGCTTATTTAAGCTTATAGGGAGAGCTTCCCTACCATCACTGATTAGGCAGACACTGCAAACGTCCCCTTCAATGTATGGCTGAACGATGAATCTGGAACCGTCACCATAGATTTCCTCCAAGTCATCAATATCCCTTTTAGATGCAATTATCTTGATGTCATGACAATCTACACCAAAACGTGGCTTTGCAATGAGCTTGTTCTCTTTAACAACATCCCTATCGGAATTATCCAATACTGGAATGTCTTTAGGCTTCTGCATTATAGGAATTGCATTGTCATTGCTTCCATCACCATAATCCCCATTGATTGTGTCAAAGAAGATTTGAATAGCCCTTTTCCAATAGGTTTTCTTGTTCAATAGAATGGTATATGTCATTGGTTGAGGTATTCTATTTGCCAAATAATCAAAGGTTTCATACTTGTCAGATGCAAGGTTCACTGCAAAATGGTCACTGCCGTAAACATTCATATCCTTGGATTCAAGCAATTTAGTTAAATTGTATAGATTATTGTCATTTTCAGCTGCAATGAACATTGCCCTATCAAATACATAAGCTTCCCTTTCAAGCCAATCTTCAAGAGATTCCTCAATAACCAATGTTTTAACATCAAAGTTAAAGTCATCAAAGATATTTTCAAACTGTTTTGCAAGCAAAACATAAATGTCTTCATCTTTTAAATCACTTACAAGTGATCTTATCAGTTCTACAGCTTCTGAAACTATTGACAAATCTTCTACGCCAGAAGCAGTAAAGTATTCAAATACCAATATTGAATCATCATTCACATCTTTTAAATCAAGCATATTGCCACCTTAATTAGCATAATCCTCATAGATAATTGTTAATCCTTTTAAATTCAAATCATAATAAGGGAATTTAATCTCTTCACCGTCAAAAGCAATCTTAATCAATGAATTGTTGTTTTTCTCAAACTCATCTACACTTATATCTTCATCAATGACTTTCATCTTCCTTGTAAAGCTTGACATCACTTCATCAGGAGCTTCCATTTTTAAGTTATCATTTTTATCTGCATCTTCTATAATCTTAATCATTAGCTCTGCAGCATTTCCCATACCATATGGGTTTTTAGCGGATTTCATCTTATTTGCAAACTCTTCATCATCCAAAATCCTTCTGGCATTCTCAAGTATGACTTCCTTATCAGAACCTACAAGGATGTTTCCACCAGCAGTTACTGTTTCAGGCCTTTCAGTATTGTACCTTAAGGTAAGAGCAGGGACATCAAGGGTAATCGCTTCCTCCTGCAATCCTCCAGAATCTGTTAAGATAATGGTGGATTTTGAAATGAGAAGCAAGAAATCAAGATAACCGACTGGTTTTATGATATGTACATGGTCAAGATTGTTTAATCTGTCAAATAGACCAAAGTTCTCCATTGTCTTCTTGGTTCTTGGATGAATTGGGAAGATGATGTTCATGTCATCAAGTTCTTCCAAAGCTTCTATGATATTGGTTAATCTTTCTTTATCGTCAACTGTTTCCGCTCTGTGCATTGTTAAGGTAAGGATGTTTTCCATATTGTCAATATCAAGCTCTGCAAGACCTTCATCATATTCATCTTTTTCCCTATTCTTGGATATTTCAAGGTTTCTGAAACAGGCATCCACAACAGTGTTTCCTGTAATGAATATTCTTTTTCTTGAAATTCCTTCCATAGCGAGGTTAATTGCAGACTCTTCAGTTGGAACAAAATATAATTTGGAACATATGTCAGCTGCGAGTCTGTTGATTTCTTCAGGCATAGTCTCATCAAAAGAACGAAGCCCCGCTTCCACATGCCCTACTGGAATGTGCAATTTGCTTGCAACAAGTGCACCTGCAAGCACTGCATTTGTATCCCCTTGCACAAGCAAGATGTCTGGCTTTTCATCTAAGAGAACCTCTTCAATTCCTTCCATCATTTTGCCGGTCTGCTTCCCATGTGAACCAGATCCAACATGAATGTTATAGTTAGGGGTAGGCAATTTCAAGTCAATGAAGAAATTTTCAGACATTTCCTTGTCATAGTGCTGACCAGTATGAATCAGCAACAATTCATGGCCTCTCTTTTCAATCTCATCCATAACAGAAGCCATTTTGATTATTTCTGGCCTTGTTCCAAGTACAATAGCTATTTTCATTTTCAAACATCCTTTAGTTAGTTGATAATTTCAGTTTATGATTTGATAAATTTTATAATAATTTATATTATATAAACTTATGTTCTTCAAATAATATATAGTTTAATTAATCTTTAAAAATTAAAAAATGAAAAATAAAAATGAAAATGAAAATGAAAAAATAAAAAATATATAATTAAAACATTTAAATAATTATTGAGGACAAATATGAACCAGGAACTAATCATAAACAATAAACACTATAAAAAGGCAGATAACTTAGAATCATTAAACATGTTTAAGGGACAGCTCTATGAGACAATCGTTACAACACAAAGCAATGAACATGTCAAAAATGCAGCTCCGATTGGAGTCATCTGCAAGGATTCAAATCATGTTGTCATTCATTTGGATAATTGCGTTCATACCCACTTGAACATCATGGAAAATGGAGAACTGATTGTAAACATCATAAAAGATCCGCTTATTTTCACATATTCAACTCTTGGAGAACTTGATAAAGAGTATTTTAGAGAGTTCAATGGTTTTCCAATGATAAAAGACTCTTTAGGATTCTTTAAGGCACATGTCATTAAGACAATAGATAAGAAAAGGGAAAACGATTATAACGATGGAAAAGGAAATGTAGTCACCTGTGAAGTTGAAGACATTTACATTAGCGAAAATAATGAGATTGTTCCATTAAACAGAGCGATGAATGCTATCATAGAAAGTCTTGTCTATTATTGCAGATTCGACCATAAATACAAAGAAAAGCAGGATATGATATGGACTCATATGAAAGAGTTGAATAGAGTATGTCAAAAAGTGGGAAATGAATCTGAAAAGAAATCCATGAAACTCATTATGGAAAAATTAAAAGAAAATCATGATTATTTGGAATAATATTATCAATAGATTGTTAAAAAATGAATATAATTCAACAAAATTAATAAAAATAGCTAAAAGAATGATAAAAAAATATAAAATTCAATATATCACTTTCTAAAAAAATATTATTAACAAAGAATAATGCATTATTCTTTAAAAATTATGGAGGATAAATTATGGCTGAAACAATCGACAAAGTAATTGCAATTGTTGGATATCTTCTTGCTATATTCATACCTTTATTAGGTTTAATTGCAGGAGTAGTATTATACTTTGTAAAAAAAGAAGACCCATTCTACCAAAAACATGCAAAATACATTATAATCGTTGCAATAGTTGTTTGGGCTTTAAGCGCTATTTTAGTAGGTTTGTTGAGTTAAAACACACCTTAATTTAAATTAAAAAATTTTTTCAATATTTTCTTATTAATTAATCCACTTTAATTAATAAGAAATTCTATTTTTATAATCTTTTTAAAATAATAAAAAATAAAATAAAAATCTATTTTTCACTATCAGTTAAACTTTCTAAACTTTTTAGCATGGATTCACTAACTGAATATGTCTTTTGCAAATCAAAGAGATTATCTACCAGATATCTTCTGAATCTCTCGCATGCATAGTCATCATATCTGAATCTTATCCCATCATATTCAATATCCATTAAAATTAGATTTTCAGGCTCTACAACCTTGATATATGCTCTTGGTTCATCTTCTTTAGGATCCAGCAATCCTCTTACATCATCAAGAGTTAGCTTTCCATAGTTTACATCCAGGAAAACTCTCATCATCTTACGGACCATATTCCATAAGAAGCTTTCACCATAAATGTCTACAAAAATAGGGCTATACGTTTTATTTAAATGAGCAAAATTATTGTTCTTATTCTTATCTGCCTTATCTATTGTTGGGCAGGATATTTTGATATCTTCAATTGTTCTTTCAGTTGTCTTCTGCTTTCTTTTGGTGAAATTAGTGAAGTTATGAGTTCCCTTAAAGACCTCTGCAGTCTGCCTTAAAAGATCAATATCCAAATCCTCTTCAAAGAGGATGTAACGATACCAACGCATCTGAGCGTATCTTGGCTTGAATCCAAATCTAACCGGTGCCCAAGCGATTATCTGAATATCATCTGGCAAGCTATTGTTTATCTGATTGACACGAACTTCCTTCTCGCTTTGAAAGCTTATTACATTTCCAAGACTGTGAACTCCTGCATCTGTTCTTCCAGCTATCCTGAACCTTGAAGCTTTCAAATCATCAATGTATCCCAATTTCCTAAGATGATAGATCAATTCCTCTTCAACGGTTCTTACATCAGGCTGTCTTTGAAATCCATGAAAGTGAGTTCCAATGTAAGCAATCTTTAATGCAGTTCGTTTCATAACAATCACAAAAAATAATAAATTAATAATTAATTTTAAGTTTTAAATTATTTTTAAAATAATTTTTAATATTAATTTTTTTATTAAAAATATAAATATTTAGCTATTCTATTAAAAAAATCGTAGATTAATAATTAAAAATATAAGTTAAAAACACATATTATAAAATATGAAAACACAACACGATACAAAGGAATCCATAAGCCTTTATGATAATTATAAAATAAATCTTAAACCTAAAGATACTGATAAAAAGTTTTATTTCATATTCGCTGATAGAGAACTTCTATTGATTGATAATCAGCTTCCATTGCTAAAAGACTTGAATGAGCTTGACATCCATGAAGAAGACGTTAAAAACTGCATTTACTTTGGAGAATTTTACCTTAAGGACGCTTATGCAGTTGAACTTTCTGAAGATTTTGACATTGATGGATTCAAGGAAGAGAATGAAGAGATCAATTTGAAATTCATCAATCTTTACGAAGTCTTTGACATTAACGAAGAAACATATTACCTTGGCGGAAGGGCAATTCAAATAATAGACTGGGAAAACAACCACCAATACTGTGGAAGATGCGGTGCAAAAACCGTAACCTCTGATGTCGAAATGGCTAAAGTATGCCCTGAATGTGGATTTACATCATTTACAAGGATTTGCCCTGCAATAATTACCACTATCATCAAGGAGGATGGAGAGGACCTTGATGAAAATGGAAATCCGACCAAAAAGATTTTGATGGCAAGGCACTCATATCATGAATATCCAAGATACGCTTTGATTGCAGGATTCCTGGAAGCTGGAGAAAGTGTAGAGGAAGCAGTTAAAAGAGAGGTTATGGAAGAGGTGGGAATTGAAGTTGAAGATGTTCAATACTTCGGAAGCCAATCCTGGCCATTCCCAAACTCATTGATGATCGGCTGCATCTGCAAATACAAATCTGGTGAAATCAAGGTGGATGAAAATGAAATCACCAAAGCAAAATGGTTTAAAAAAGAGGAAATCGAACAACCGCCTTCAAATATTTCCATATTTTCCAGATTACTGAAGAATTTCAAGGAAAATTACTAAAAAAGAAATTTAAACAATTATTAAATTTCATGTAATTACATGAAATTAATAATTTCACTATTTTTTATTTAAAATTTTAAAAAAACATATAAAATCTAAAATCTATTTTTAAAAAAAAAACAAAATAAATAGCTTAAAAATTAAAATAAATAAAAAAAGAAAAAGAAAAAGATATTATTTCATAGCAGCATTAATATCTTTTAAGTAAATTTTATCATCACATATGGTGTCTACTAAATCCATATCGTGACTTACCAATAGGAATCCCATTTTCCTTTCTTTTACTATTTTTAAAACTGTATCCAATATCTGTGCTTGTGTGATTGCATCAAGCATTGTAGTCATTTCATCTGCAATCAGGAATTTTGTATTTGGATTAAGGGATCTCACTACTGAAAACCTTTGAAGCTCTCCACCAGACAATTCCTGTGGGAATCTGGTAAGCCAAGATTTCTGAATACCGAATTCCGCCAAAAGATCATCAGAAACATCATAGGATTCGGCTAAGACCTGACTCATTTTCCATTTAGGATTCATTACCTTTTCAGGATGTTGATAAATCAATTGAACTGGCTTGAATCCTTTTTTTGGCAAAGGCTTGCCATCAAAAATCACTTCGCCTTGGAATTTTGTCACATAACCTGACAATATCTTACATAAAGTTGATTTACCGCTACCACTATCTCCAATCAATCCTACAATCTTTTTGTTGTCCAATTCCAGATTGACATCTTCCAATAGGAATTTTTTAGCTGAAGGGTATTTGAATGAAATGTTTTTTGCAATAAGCTCCATTTTATGCACCTTCCTCATATTTAAAGCATCTGACTTTTTTCATGCCAATGTCAATCAATTCAGGTCTTTCTTCCTTGCATCTGTCAAATCTCATATCACATCTATCATAATAAGGGCAACCACTGATTATTTCACCATGCAATGGCTGATGTCCTTTGATAACTTCAAATCCGTTTGCAGGCAATGCCTTGTATAGGGATTTTGTATATGGATGCAAGAGATTTTCCCCATCTCCTGAAAAGTCTTCTTTAAGTGCAATTTCAATTACATATCCTGAATAGAATATTCCGATTCTATCAGCCACTTCCAATGCAGCATGAATATCGTGTGTAATTAAAAGAACCCCTATTCCAGCTTCTTTCATATGCTTAAAGTGATTCAATGTCTCTTCAACAGTCTTTTCATCCAATCCAGGAGTAGGTTCATCAGCTACAACAAGGTCTGGGTCTGCAAGCAATGCAGTTGAAACAAGAACCCTTCTTGCCATTCCTCCAGATAATTGGAATGGATACATATCATCCACTTCAGGACCTAAATTGTAATGCTCGAAAATTTCCCTTTGCTTGATTTTCTTAGCTTTTCTTTCCTCATCGCTATCGCAGTGCCCGATAGCAATATCTGATATTTTCATTAAAGGATCTAAAAAGTTAACAGACTGAGGAACAAGAACTATGCCTTTACCTCTAATTTCTTCCTTATCCTCCTGAGATAATTCCTTACCTTTGAATTTTATTTTTCCATTTAGATTTGCATTTTCAGGCAAAATTCCGAATATTGCATGGGCAAGTAAACTTTTACCGGAACCGCTTGAACCCAATACCGCCAGAATTTCTCCTTCAGATATATCTAATGTTAAATCAGTTATAACTTTTAAATCCCTTTGATTTAAACCCTTTGTGTATTGTATAAATGAAATTGAAACATTTTCAACATCCAATAATTTGTCCATTAGACCACCTAATCCTTGTTTAAATTTTAAATGCAAACATGATAATTAAATTAAAATAACTAATTAGACTATATTAACAAATTAAACTAAACAACTTACTTCATATCAACTTAACTAAACCAAAATTTTTATCATATGACTTGTTTCATCATAGTCATCTTCTTCAATTGTCACAACATAACCTAGAGCTTTCCAGAATTTTAGTGCGGCATCCAAGTATCTGTGAGTATGTAGATAAATTTGCTTGTAGTTTTCTTTCTTTGCGAACTCTTCCATGTAACCTACAAGTTCACGTGCAAGGCCATGCCTCCTGTATTTTTCATCTACCATTAATCTCCATATGCTTGCAGTATTATCTTCATTATATTCTCCCTTGAAAAGCTCATAATCCTTGTCATATGCTCTAATAGCTCCTGTTGCAACTATCTTATCCCCATCATAAGCTGCAAAAAAGCAATTTCTTTCAGGCAGAATGTAATACTCTTTCAATCCATCAATATCATAGTGAAATTCTGGAGTAGGGCCAATATCATACACTATTCTAATTTGTTCATATAAAAAATCTTGAACAGCTTTAACTTCTTCATCATCATTTTGTACTTCTTTGATTATTATATCCATTTAATCCCCTAAAAATTAAAAAAGAGAAATTAAAAAATTTCTCTTAACTTTGTGCTGTTTCAGGATTGAGCAATTTCTCAACATTTTCACCAATTAAATCGAATAGCAATACAACTATCAATAAGGATACACCAGGGTAGAATGCTAACCACCAGCATCCAGATGACAAGTAGTGCATTGATTCCGCTAATATTACACCAATTGCAGGTTCATGAGGTGGTAAACCGAATCCTAAGAATGTTATCGCTGCCTCGTGCATGATAGCATGAGGGAACATTAGGATTACACCTACAATAATTTGTGAAATGATCAATGGGAAAATGTGCTTTATTGCAATCCAAACCTTAGTTCTTCCAAGGTTTTCCGCTAAAGCAATGTACTCCTTGGTTTTGATTTCCTTAACTTCAGATCTGAGAACTCTTGCAAGAGGTGTCCAGTGAGTTAAACCTACACCCATGATTACTCCGAATACTCCACCACCAAACATTATTGAAACTAGAATGATCAATAGAATATGTGGAATGGAACCGAACAAATCAATGATTCCAGCAACAGCTTCATCTGCAAACTTGTTGAAGCTTGAGAACAAACCTAAAATAATGGAAATGATTGTACTTACAACGGACGCAATGAAACCTACCATTAAACTTAATCCAAGTCCAGCAATTGTACGTTGGAACATGTCTCTTCCCATCCAATCAGTTCCAAAAAGATGTTCAAAAGACGGCATTTGCATGGAATTTGCAAAATCTGTTGGAATGTCTCTAATGAAATAACCGCTTATAAAGATACTTATGATAATCAAAGCGGCAAGCCCAATGATTACAAGAGTTTTTGTTCTGAGATTCGCATGGTATATGAACCATTGCCCTTTATCATCTGCTTTTTTCTTAATCATTGAACTCATTCTCCTTAATTCTTGGATCGATAAAGTAATAGGAAATATCCGCCAACAAGTTACCTACAAATACAAATATTGCACTGATTACTACAATTCCTAAAAACAGAGGAACATCGTTTTGCAGACCGGCTGCAACTGCAGTCTGCCCTATTCCGGGATATGAGAATACCTGTTCTATCATGACTGCTCCACCGAAGAGTTCACTGAATGATAAGAATTGGAGTGTAATTGCAGGCAATAGTATATTCCTTAAACCATGATCTTTAACTAAATTCCACCCTTTTTCACCTCTGGATTTTGCAAACAATACATAATCAGAAGATAAAACTTGGGTCAATTCATTACGTGTGTACATTGTAATTGGCGCAAGCCCAACAAGACTTAATGTCAATGTAGGAAGGACAAGTCTGGTTGCCCATTCAATAAATGTTGCATCAGTACTTCTAACACCAATAGGAACACCGAATCCTATTGGGAACCATCCCAGATAAACTGAAAAGACCATCAATATAAGCATACCTACCCAAAAGGATGGAGCGGATTGAATAGCATAACAGTAAACCTTAACTGCCTTGTCAATCCAAGACCCTTTGTTTTTACCTGCTACAACTCCAAGTGCAAAACCAATGACACCACTTAATATCCATGATAATGCCATTAATGCAAGTGAAGCCATGAACTTGTCAATGATAACATCTATAACAGGTCTACGGTAAATTAATGAAATTCCCAGATTTCCTTGAAGCAAGTCCATGAGCCAATGGAAAATCTTATCAGGCAATGGAACATTAGTACCGAAGTATTGATACAAAATTTGTCTTTGAGCTTCTGAAACTACAGCACCATGTAAATAAGCATTAACTGGGTCAATAGGGGATAAATCTAATAATACAAAACTAAATATTGCAACTGCAATCATCAATACGATAAAACGTACTAATTTCCAACCAAAATATTTTGCTATCTTTTGTTTATTCATTGAGAATAAACCCCCTTAATTTTTTAATTTGAAATATTCTTATAAATTTAATAAATTTTCATCTGAATTCTAAAATTTAAAAAAAGAATAAATTAATAAAAAAATAAAAAAGGAAATGAAAAATTATGCTGTGGAGTTGGTTCTAGTCCATTCCACAACGTTAATTAAGAAGTCATTTCCTAAACCGTCAGGTTGTTCACCCATATCAATATCTTCTTTTACGAAGTAGTTGTAGTTGTAGTTAGCAATCCATACCCATGGAGCGTCTCCAGCAGGACCCCAACCTCCGCCGTTTACAAGAGCGGATTGTGCCCATAAAGCATTAGCAGCATCGAAGTTATTGGAATGCATAGCTTGTTCCATTAAAGCATCAGATGCAGCATTGCTATATAAGTTAGGGTTCATGTAGAAGTCGTCTATCTCTTTACTGTGGTATTGTTGATAGATAGATTTATATGGGTCTGGTGAAGTTTGTTGCATTACTGCAGCAGAGGAATACATATTTAAGTAAATGGTATCCCAGTCAGCACCTTGGAGGTTTACTTCAATACCTAAGTCTTTAGCTTGTTCTGCAAATACAGTTGCTAAGGATTGTCTGTCAAGGTAGTCTGGTGGGTAGTATAAGTCAAAGGATGCTTTTACACCATCTTTTTCAACGATTCCATCACCGTCAGTGTCAACCCAACCACCTTCTTTTAGGATTTGTTTAGCTTTTGCAACATCACCATCTTTAACTTTTGCATTAGGGTTTGCAAAGTCTCTAGTGTCTACACTGGTGAATTCTGGGGAAGCGTGTCCGGAGAATACTTCGTCACAGATTTTTTGACGGTTGATACCAACGTTCAATGCTTCTCTGATTGCTTTGTCCGCAGTTACATTGTTACCTACTTTTGCTCCTGCAGGGCTGGTTTCACCATTGTCTTCAATGTATGGTAATGAAATACCTTGTGCTCTACCTGCAGATTTTTCTACAAAGTTGTATCCGTCAACAGATTCGTTTAATGCAGAAGTTGCAACTGGAGCAATATCAACTTGACCGGATTTAGCGAGTTCTAACCAGGTTGCTTCTTCAGGGAATAACATGTTGATTTGAGTGAAGTAAGGTTTGTCACCATACCAATTATCATTTACTGTGAAAATAGCTTGTTGACCTTTATCCCAGTGGTCTAATACATATGGACCGGTACCGATAGGGTTTTCACCATAGGTTTCATTGTCATACTCTTCAGGTACGATACCCACATATCTTAAATCATAAATAAAGGTTGATCTTGGTTCTACTAATTTAAATTCAACGGTAGTGTCGTCTACAGCTGTTACTTTTTCGAGATTGGTTAAATCTAAATCAGTTTCAGTGTCTTTTGCAGTGTTGAATGTAAATGCTACATCCTTTGCATCAAAAGTGGAGTTGTCTGAGAATTTAACATCATCTCTAACATTTACAGTCCAAGTTAAACCATCAGCGCTGATTGAATAATCAGTTGCAAGGTCTGGAACAATATCTCCACTTTTATCTGTTTTAAACAAACAGCTTTGTACAAGCGGATTATAGTTCATGTGTCCACAACCCCAACCGGTAAGTGGATTGAAACCAGCTTCTGGTTCTGCCATATTACTGTGTGTTGCTACAGTTAAATGAGTTGGATCAGTGTCAGCACTTCCGCCCATAAAAGCGAAAGCGGCAATACCGATAATAACAATAGCTGCAACAGCACCTATAATCATCTTTTTATTATCCATAATTCTTTCACCATATGAAAATTTTCTATTAAAATAAAAAGTATTACAAATTACCAAAAAATTACCAAAAAAGTAATACTTTATTTAATTATTTTAATACTGTATATTATTATGTAGTAATAAATATAAAAAGATATTTA
>JAZNRM010000374.1:0-9263 GCA_045590695.1 Methanobrevibacter sp. | reverse complement strand
ACGAACATTTTTACGAACCATTTCCCTTTTGATTTAGCCACGGTTCCAATAATCATGAACATCAATGGAAGAACAAATACAGTGTTTTTTATGCTTAGTGCTAAGGTTACTGTAAGTATTACCGCAATCACTGCATCGCCTTTTGGGCTAAAGCTGATGCAATACGTATTTGGGCATCCGATAATCATAAGAAGACTGCTAAGCATAAGAACACTTAAGCACACAGCCTCACTGAACCCGATTACATAAACTTCATACACGGAGAACAGACTGAAGGTCAGACCTAGACAGGATATCCAGAATATAATCTTTTGATACTTCATACTATTTTTCATTTAACTTAACTCTTTAAACTATTTTTAAAAAAACCTCTTAAATAGAGCTAAAAATAGATAACTTTTATTAGTAGTTAGAACAATAAATAATAATATAATGTAATATAATCGTATGTGATTTAGAAAATAATAAATTATAATTTACATTTAGAAATCAACAATATATTTGATTAAATTTATCGTAATATTTAAAAATTTTAGTGAGGTGTAAAGATGAAAGTGAAAATAACAGAAACCGCATTCAGAGATGCTCACCAATCCCTTTTAGCGACCAGAATGAGAACAAGAGATATGGTCCCTATTATTGAAGAAATGGATAAAGTCGGATATCATGCTATAGAAGCATGGGGTGGAGCTACCTTTGATACTTGTATTAGATTTTTAAACGAAGACCCTTGGGAAAGATTAAGAATATTAAAGGAAAACTTTACTGAAACTCCATTGCAAATGCTCCTTAGAGGTCAAAACTTACTCGGATACAAACATTATGCTGATGACATTGTAACTAAATTTGTAGAAAAATCCTATGAAAACGGTATTGACATCTTTAGAATCTTTGATGCAATGAACGACATTAGGAACATGCAACAATCAATAAAAGTAGCTAAAGAACAAGGTGCTCATGTTCAAGGAACTATCAGCTACACCATTAGCCCAGTTCACACTATCGACAAATTCGTGGAATTTGCAAAAGAGCTCGAAGCATTGGAATGTGATTCAATAGCTATTAAGGACATGGCTGGTTTAATTACCCCATCTGTTGTATTTGAATTGGTTACAAGATTAAAAGAAGAAACTGATCTTTTAGTTAACTTACACTCACATTGTACCAGTGGAATGACTCCTATCAGTTATTATGCTGCATGTCAAGCAGGTGTTGACATTTTAGACACCGCTATCTCACCTATCGCTTGGGGTACTTCCCAACCTCCAACAGAAAGTATTGTAGCATCATTACAAGGCACTGAATTCGACACTGGACTTGATTTAAAAGCATTAAACCAAATTAAAAAATACTTCGAAACCCTTAGGGAACAATACGAAGGATACATTGATCCAATCAGTGAAAGAATCGACACTGACGTATTGATGTACCAAATCCCTGGTGGAATGCTTTCCAACTTAATTTCACAATTAAAACAGCAAAACGCATTAGACAGATACCAAGACGTATTGGAAGAAATGCCTCGTGTGAGAAAGGATATGGGATACCCTCCACTTGTAACTCCAACTAGCCAAATTGTCGGTATTCAAGCTGTAATGAATGTAATAAACGGTGAAAGATACAAAATCGTTTCCAACGAAGTTAAAGATTACATGAAAGGTTTCTATGGACGTGCTCCAGCACCAATCAATCAGGAAATCGCTAAAAAGATTATTGGTGATGAAGAGCCTATTACCTGCAGACCTGCAGATTTAATAGAACCTGAATATGAAAACTTCAAAAAAGAAGGTGAAGAGTTAGGAATCATCAAGAAAGAGGAAGATGTTCTTACTCTTGCAATGTTACCTCCAGTTGCTAAACAATTCCTTAAAGGCGAACTCGAAGAGGAACCATTCCCAGAAGTTCACATTGGCGGTAGCGGTGATGATGACCTTAGCGCTATTCCAACTGAATACTCTGTAGAAGTTGATGGAGATATCTTCGATGTAAAAATCATGCCTACCGGTTACATGCAAATCGGCCAACAAGGCAGTGGAAACGTAGGCCCTATTCCTGGTGCATTAACTGCATCCATGCAAGGTATGGTGCTTAAGATTAAAGTAAACACTGGAGATAAAGTCCAAAAAGGTACTGTTGTTGCAGTTCTTGAAGCTATGAAAATGGAAAACGATATCTATGCTGAAGAGGAAGGTATTGTAGAACAAATTTTCGTAGAAGAAGGTGACACTGTAAACGCAGGCGACAACTTAATGTTGATTAAACCTTTAGACGAATAATGGTAATTTTTACCATTATCCTTTTATTTTTTTTAGATTAATCTAATATTTATTAGATCTAATCTCTTTACACCTTTAATTAAAATTAAAAAAGCTATTTTTAAGAATTTATTTTCAAAGCATCAAATAATAAAAATAATGTATAATAATGCTTTAATTAATTCGCAATATATGAAACTATTATTGGAATGATAAAAAAAGAAAATGAATAAAAAGATATTATCCATTTCCAATTCCTAAAAAGAAGTAATCATAAGTGTTTTGTAAAGTTTCAGGAGCCATCCAAGGATATGTTTTAGCTAAATATTCCTTAATCTCATCTGATCTGGTGATGACATCTGCCTTATTTGCAAATTTCTGTGCTCTGAAATAATCATTCAAATCATCACTGATTTCACGAGATTCCTCATACAAATACTCCAAATGAGCAGGTGGAACATGAGGCAATATCTCCCTAAGAATATCAATAGGAATCAAATCAAAATGATTTGCAATTGCAAAATTAAAAATCACATTTAATATAAGATCTTTGGTATTAAGAACAACACGTCTTGGAATGGATTCCGCTTGTTCCTTAGAGATAACACCATCCTTTAAAGCCCTGTCTACATCTGTCTCAACAACAATCTGAAAAGACTGATTGTACTTTCCTTGTCTAAATCGAATGGCAAATATTACCATGCAAATAACAGACAATACAGCAAATATCAAGGAAATGAATGCAAGCAAACTGGATTGAAGCTTGAATTCATTATAAATCAGTAATATCAGAGCCAATATGATAAAAAATCTTGATAAAAATGCTAAATTTATTCTTGGAATTTTCATATTTTCACATATAATAATTATTCTTATTCTTATTTAAGAATTTCTTATTGAACATACAGAATATTTTTACTCTCTATTGTTTTCCAAATAATCACGAATCATAGTATTTGCAACATCCCTAACTTCAATTAAAGGAATGTCCTGCTCTACGGAGATTCTGCGTAAATCCTCATATTCTGGTCTATGAGAAATAATTTCATCTCCAATCAAGCCTATTTTGAAGTTGATTGTATAAATATGGTTGCCAACATTAATATCCAAAGGAACGAATTGCCTTTCAGCCACACCTCTATGAGTATTTTCAGAGACTCTAATGCCTAAAGTGCCTGTTTCCCTAAAGAGGATATTTACTAAATGATCAACCAAATCCGGTTTTGAAATAATTTTAATTAAATGTCCAGGCCTATTTTTCTTCATGGTAATAGGCACCATTGAAACATCTCTTGCCCCTTCAATCAAGAGCAAATCAAACAAGAATCCTAATTCCTCACCAGACATATGGTCAATATTGGTTTCAATTACAGAAACCTTATGTTTTCCATTGACATTTCTGGATTTTATGACTCTTAAAACATTAGGGAAATCGAATTCCTTTGAACCGCAACCGTATGCAATCTCTTCAGGAGAAATCATAGGCGCGAATTCTAAAAATTCATCACAGAATTCCATATACAAAGCGCAACCAGTAGGTGTTGCAAGTTCGGAATTTACTGGACCCCCAATGCATTTGGCTTCCCCTTTTGAGAAATCTTTAAAGGAATCCTCATTTAATCCTTTGAGAATATCCAAGCTTGCAGGAGCAGGGACAGGAATTCTTCCATGTGCAGTTTCAATCACTCCACCGCCAACAGCTATAGGAAGACCAACTACCTTATCCTTATCCATTCCTAAATCAAAGTAAGCACAAATGGATCCTAAAACATCTGCAACAGCATCTGCAGCACCAACTTCATGGAAATGGACCTCTTCAAGGCTTTTGCCATGGACTCTGGACTCTGAAATGGCAATTCTCTTAAACACCTTTTTAGCCATTTCAACCATTTCATCGGTTAGATTTTCAATATCTGCATATTTCAAGAGATCAATCTTTTCAATGAAATCTTGAAAATGAATATGGCGATTGTTTTCATTATCTTCATCAATTGTCTTGACATTGCAAAATGTAGCATCAATTCCAGATTTGTCTACCTTGTTTAAGGACACTTCAACTTCACCAAAGTCAACAGCCACATCTTCCATAAGGTCTTTAACTTTTTCCCCGTCAGCTCCCAAGTCCACAAGAGCTCCGATAATCATATTCCCAGATATTCCTGCATTCTGAGGGTCAATAATATAAACCATAAAATTACTCCCTTAAGCTTAAATCGTAATCATAAAATTTTCAATCAATATAAATCTGTTTAATAACTATTTAAATAAAATTCTCTAAAATAATATATATAATTACAATTAAATAATATTTGTTATATAAATATATTCATAATTAGATAATTAATCAAATTATTAATATCATTAGGTATTAGAATTAAAGCAATGAAAAGAGGAATTTAATTGTCTAAAAAAAGTAAAAGCAACAAGAACAACAAGAAAATCCAAAGCATCAAAAATGAGTTGGTTAATGGTGAATTAATCAAAAATGAGGATGCATTATACATCAATAATCCAGATTATTTTTTAACATTCAGTGATTTGGAAATAAGTGATGGAATTGACATCATAGAGAACATCATGGTCTTGTCAGACAATTACATCAGTTTCAATAGGGAAAATGATGATGAACCGTTAAACGATGTTGAACTAATGGAAATCACTGAAGAATATAAGGAAAATAATGAGATTGATGGAGGTTATATCGCTCAAAGCTTTGATAAAATAGATTTCATAAGCAACACTTATGATGATATAACTGTAATTACCGTAATTTCCAATGACCTTGAAGTTCAGGATTTTTACAATGAACTGAAAGTTGTCAATAGCTGGAAAGGGTTTGAGAATGCTAAAGTTGACTTTGGACATATAATTCTTTTAAATCATGCATTCAGTCCTAAATTGCTCATACAACTTTATAAGGTGGCAACTAAGCAAAAAGCCAAATTCTTTGAATCACTTCACTTGCCAGATCATATAAATCACATCCTAAACAACAATGATTTCCTGGTTATTGCATCCAATCTTCCAGAAGAAACCTTAGATCAGGATTACATAATGGAAATCGGTTTAGACATTACAAATATGGAATATGAAGATGATGACATAGATTTAGATGAATTTATAGAAAGAATCGAAGATGCAGTAGTCATTAGTTGTGAAGATGCGTTGGAAAAGATTAGCTTGAACATCGGAATACTCGATTATCTTGTCAGTAAAGGAATCCAAATCGGAGATATGATTGAAGTTGGAATGAGTCTTCTTGAAAATATGGAAGAAACCGACGAATTAAAGGAAAAGTTGGAAAAGCAATTGCTTAAATCAGTTAGCGATAAAAACATCAATGCTCTTTTAATTGCAGCGATTAGACTTGAGGAAGACCTTCAAAAAGGAAGAGTCCGTGAAATAAACTTAAATGAGAAATTGGTTCATTTCTATCCTGATGAGATTATTGGTGCAACAATTGCAAACCAAATAGCTGGAACAAAGGCTTTGCTGAACTTCAGAAGATATGCAAAGGAAAAACCAGGAATATTATATGGATTAGGACCTGTCTTATCAAATGCATTTGTCGGCTTGATAGCAGGATGCATAACAAAGATACTCGAAGAATGAATTTTATGATTATTTTGGATATTGAAGAATTGATAGAGATATTAAAGAATTGATGGATTTGAAAATATGAAAGATGAAAACAATGATGACTACTTTGAAAAGCAAAACCCTTCAATATTTCGTTCAATTGGAGGATTGTTGACTTTTTCAACAATACTCCCCTTAAACATTTACACAACTATTGATGAAATGGCAAGATTAACTTGGTTCTGGCCAGTCTTAAATGGACTTATTGGATTAATAGCCACAATTATCGCATTCATATTAGCAAAATTCATTCATTTTGACCCATTTTTGATTGCAACAATAGTCTATGGATTCCTATTATTGATAAATGGATTTAATCATTTTGATGGACTGATGGACTTTGGAGATGGAGTGATGGTCCATGGTTCCCCAGAGAAAAAATTAAGCATCATGAAAGATCCTATGACTGGTGTTGGAGGAATAGCTACTGGATTTATTGTAGGAACAATTACAATAGCTGCATATACCTCTTTAATTAATTATGCATATGCAGTCAGCCTTAATTTCCTTTTATTGATAATAGTGGCAGAAATCGCTTCAAAGATAGGCCTAACAACTTGTTGCATAAGCTCTCAAGCTTCAGAAGATGGAATCGGCAAATATTTCATCAAGTACATGAACTTGAAAAATTATGTTATTGGATTAATCATATGCTTTGTAATTGCTGTTGCGTTAAGTTTAAGTCCTGGAATACACATAGGGCTTTTAGGTATTATTGGGGGAGCATTTGGTGGAGCATTAACCGCATTGCTTGCTAAAAAACATCTCAAGATTGCAAATGGAGATGTTCTTGGAACCTCTAATGAATTAGGCAGACTTTTCTCATTAATAGCTATGTTAGTATTGATATCAATAAATTTCAGTGCTTTAATTTAAATTAATTAAATTAAATAAAAAAAATTAACTTATCAAATTATCTTATTGTAAAGAGTGAAACAATGAATATAAATGTTTTAAGATTAGATCACAGAATAGGAAGAGATACACGTATCACAACCCACGTATGCTTAACTGCAAGAGCTTTTGGTGCAAGTAAGGTATGGTTAGCAGGAGAAGAAGACCACAGCATGATGAAAAGCGTAAGGGATATTGCAGACAGATGGGGAGGAGACTTTGAAATTGAATATAACAATTCATATATGGAAGTTATAATGAACTGGAGAGAAAATGGAGGAAAAATAGTTCATTTAACTATGTATGGTTCACAAGCTCATGAGATTGTAGATGAAGTTCGTGAAACCGGTGATGATATTCTAATCATCGTTGGTGGAGCAAAAGTGCCTACAAAAGTTTATAAAAACGCTGATTGGAATGTTTCTGTAACAACACAACCTCATTCTGAAGTTGCAGCACTTGCAATTTTCCAACATCTCTTGATGGAAGGAAAGGAATTTGATTTGGAATTCGAAAATCCTGTATTTGAAGTAATTCCAACAGCTCATGGAAAAACTGTAAATATTCATGATGAAAATAGAAAAATCAATAAAGAAGAATAAAAAAGAAGAATAAATTATTTAACAATAATTATTATCTTTCCACCATAACACCTAAGATATAAAGTCATCCAGACGTTTTAAAGCCTTCATCTTATCATATTTGTCTAATTTTGCTTGATAAAGGGCATCCTTTACAGTGGCTATTGAATTGTCATAAACATCCCTATCAACAGGATAAGGAAAACCATCTTTTCCACCATGACTAAAGGAATATTTTACAGGATCTTTCCAGCTTGCAGGCTCACCAAAGACCAAATCAGAGATTAAAGCCAATGCCCTTATTTTTTTAGGACCTATACCTTGAAGCAAAATCAAGTCTTCATATTTCTCTGGCTGAATTTCCCATGCATTCTTTAAAACTTCAAATTCCTTATCAGACAGATCCATATCCAACACTTGATGATGTTCAGGCAAAGTAAGGGAATTTGCCTCTTCTATGCTGAAATCAGTTAAAAGAAGTTGATTGGAATCTTTTCTTTTGAAATAACTCCTTAAATGATCAGGATTGTCATTTATTAAGTCAACACTGATTTTCTGTGCTTCAACACTATCCTTTGATGCCATATTCAATGCAGTGGTTTCCTTTTTATCGCAGGATATTCCATTATGAGGGTCCTCTAAAAAACTTGTAACATTTTCACCCATCCAATGGTAACGTCTCGCATATTTTGTTGCAGTGTTCATTCCTTGTTGGACTACTGCCCAATCCCCTTTTTCTGTGATGAAGAAATTATGAACATATAAATTATAGCCATCCTGTAAGCATGAGTTATCCACCTTTGCAGATAATTTGCTTGAATGGATCATATCCTCAACATTAGAGCTTTTAAGATTGAATATTTCCCCTGCCCTTTCAATTCCTTGAGGAGTTTTACGGGAAGCTGTTCCTTTCCCACCAGATATATAAATTCCATGCTTTTCCGGATCAATTGAGGATTTCAATGCACCAAGAGTTGTTGTAGTTGTTCCAGAGGAATGCCAATCAAAACCAATGACACATGAGAATGCTTGGAACCAATAAGGGTCAGATATCCTGTTTAGGAATTCATTAGTTCCATATTCTTCTATCACCACTTCAGAAATTGCACCAGACAATTTAGTCATTCTATCAAATAACCATCTTGGCGTATGTCCTCCATGTAGTGGTAGATTAGTAGTTCCCCTTCGTTGCATTGAAATACCCCTAAAAAAGTTCTAATTAATATTATCTAAAAAATAGTATATAAAATTAAAAAGAGCATTTGAAAAATAATCAGTAGAAAAAATAGAAAATAAAAAATGTCATTCAATCTGAAAAAATAAATTATAAAGACTCACCATGTGCAATAGCTACAATACCTGGAATGTCCTTAACTTCCAGTTCAAAGAATGCTTCCATTCCTTCCTCTTCATAAGCCACACATTTCTTGGATATGACATTATTTGTAAGTAGCGCAGCTACAGGCGGAGTGACAATAAAAACAGAATTATATTTATTTAAGCTTTCCTTGGTTTCATCAGATAAAGATCCTTTACCTATATGAAACTTCACACCCGCTTTAGATAATGTTGGAATTGATGATTCTATTTCAGCTTTATTACTTGTAGTTGGAGCAATACCTGCAACACTAAATGCAGTGTGCATAATAGCCATACCCTTAAAGTCAAAAGGATATTTGTCAGTATCATCGTTTTCTATAGACTTGGCTAATTTTGGCAATACAGCATCTCTACCGCAATACATTAAGCCAGATAATGATATTTTATCTCCAACTTTCAAATCATTAATAACATCATCACTAATGGGAGTTTGTATTTTTTTCATATAATTAAATATTTTTTTAAAATTTATAAAATTTTCCAATGAAAAAATTATTCTAAAGTGTGGAAAATA
>JAZNRM010000373.1:0-1648 GCA_045590695.1 Methanobrevibacter sp. | reverse complement strand
GATTCATGTATTATCCTCCAAAAAAACAAAAATAAAAGAAAGTAATAAATTACTTTCCCATTAATTGTTTAGAAACTTATTCTGCTGAGGTAACTTTAAGACATAAACCTGCAGCAACAGTTTGACCCATATCTCTGATAGCGAATCTTCCCATTGGAGGGATGTTTGCAGCTTCTTCCATAACCATAGGTTTGGTTGGTTTAATTTGTACAATAGCTGCGTCACCAGTTTTAATGAAGTCAGGTTTGGTTGCTTCAGGTTGACCGGTAGCAGGGTCGAGTTTAGAAGTTAAGTCTAAGAAAGTACATGCAGTTTGTGAGGTGTGACAGTGGAATACAGGAGTGTATCCAACGGTAATTACACCAGGGTGTTGTAATACTACAACTTGTGCAGTAAATTCTTTAGCTACGGTAGGAGCGTCAGTAGTGTGTCCAGCTACGTCTCCTCTTCTGATATCGTTTTTACCTACACCTCTTACGTTGAATCCGATGTTGTCACCAGGTTCAGCTTCAGGGAAAGTTTCGTGGTGCATTTCGATAGATTTTACTTCACCAGATACTCCAGCAGGTTCAAAGATAACGTTGTCTCCTTGTTTCATGATACCAGTTTCTACTCTTCCTACAGGTACAGTACCTACACCAGTAATGGAGTATACGTCTTGAATAGGAATTCTTAATGGTAAGTCTACAGGTTTTTCAGGTGGTACTAATTTGTCTAATTCATCCATTAAAGGACTACCTTTGTACCAGGACATGTTGTCGGAGAGTTCTTTGATGTTGTCTCCTTCAAATGCAGACATAGGGATGAAAGGAGTGGATGCTGGGTCTCTACCAATGGATCTGAGTAAGTCAGATACTTCGCCTTTTACTTCGTTGAATCTGTCTTCACTGTAATCTACCATATCCATTTTGTTTACAGCAATGATTAATTGTTTAATACCTAAAGTCATGGATAAGAACATGTGTTCTTTGGTTTGTGGCATTACACCGTCGTTAGCAGCTACTACTAATACAGCTGCGTCAGCTTGGGATGCACCAGTAATCATGTTTTTAACGAAGTCTCTGTGTCCAGGACAGTCTACTACAGTGTAGTCGTATTTGTTGGTGGAGAATTTTTGGTGAGCTAAGTCAATGGTTACTCCTCTTTCTCTTTCTTCTCCTAATTTGTCCATAACAAATCTGAATTTGTCTTCACCTTCATCTAATTGTTGTTCAGCGATTGCACCAGCTTTTAATAATAAGTGTCCAACTAAAGTGGATTTTCCGTGGTCAACGTGTCCAATAAATGCTAAGTTAAGATGTTCTTTTTCTTTTGCCATTATAATACCTCATTTAAATATATTATTAACAAACATTAGTAAGCTTAAATGTTAGCTTAAATTTAATTTATATTTTAACATATAAATAGATAATGTTTTTTCCATGATTTTTTGATAAAAATATAAAAAATTAAAAAATTTAATTTTTAAACTTATATGTCACCTAAGTAGTGACTGGTTGGGAACGGTTCTGGAGATAAACCTTTTCTTTGTCTGATTTCTCTCACAATTTGGGCTTGCATTTCACGTGGAAGTGGTTCAAATCCTGCAATTTCAGTAGACCATAAACATCTACCTTCTGCTGCAGATCTAATATCACCAGCGAAACCA
>JAZNRM010000372.1:0-3285 GCA_045590695.1 Methanobrevibacter sp. | reverse complement strand
TGATATATATTTTTTATTATGGTGAAGATGAAAAAATAAAAAAATTAAAGGATTTAAGAACAAACCCTTTAAAATTAATCATACTATTTAGAATCTAATAATCCAAATCCTTTAATATGTCCATTGCTTTTGCAATGTTTTCATATGAATTAGCATAGGACATTCTTACATGCTCTTCCCCTAAGCTTCCAAATGGAGATCCAGGAACTGAGATAACCCCTGCCTCTGCAGCAGCCTTTACAAATTCCATTGGCCTGTCAACTTTAGGGAAAACATAGAATGCACCTTTACAGTCCACTGTTTCATATCCCATATCGTTTAAGCTTGAAACGATAAGGTCTCTTCTTTTTGAAAACTCAGACACCATCTTTTTAACAGAGTCCTGAGGTCCAGTAAGAGCTTCAATAGCTCCAACTTGAGAAACAGAAGGTGCATTTGCGGTACAGTATTGGTGAACCTTAAGCATATTTTCAGTCACTTCATCATTTGCAACCATATAACCAACTCTAAGGCCTGTCATTGCATATGTTTTGGAAAAACCGTTGATTGTAACTACATTATCACAGTATTCTGCAGGGGAGTGATTTTTGGTACCATAAATAATCTTTTCATATATCTCATCTGAAATAATGTAAAAGTCATGATCTGTTGCCAAGTCTGCAATTCCCTTGATATCCTCCTTATCCATTACTGCACCAGTTGGATTTGAAGGTGAGTTGATGATCAATCCTTTTGTATTCTTGTCAATCTTTTCCTGAACATCTTCCACTTTCATCTTGAACTCATTTGCCATTGGAGTAGTCACTTCAACAACATTGGCTTCAGCCAATTGCACACAAGTGTAATATGATAGGAATCCAGGATTTGGAACAAGCACATTGTCCCCTTTTTCAAACAAGGCCTGTGCAGCAGCGTATAATGATTCACTTGCACCGCAAGTTACTATAACGTTTTCAGCATCAGTCTTTATATTGTTGTCCTTAGCAAGCTTATCTACAATAGCTTCCCTAAGTTCAATCAATCCTTTGTTTGAAGTGTATTTTGTGTATCCTTCATCAATAGCTCCTTTCATTGCATCCTTGATATTTTGAGGAACATCAAAGTCAGGTTCACCGATTCCCAAATTGACTGCATCAGGATTGGTTACTTCAAACATTTTTCTAATTAGGGATAATTCTATAGTTTCAACTCTTTTTGCAGAATTTAACATGATAACACCTTTTATAAAAATAACAATTAAAAGAATAATTTAATCAAACTTGAAATTGATTAATAAAAAATAATAATTTTACATTAATATATTTGAATTAATATTTTATATATTTAATTTACTTTAATTAATTGCAGGCACCGCAATTGTAACAGATTCCATCTTCACACCATGGAGTCTGCTCACCAGTCTTGATCTTTTCATATTCTGACTTTAAAAACTCCTTGCTAACGCTTACATTAAGGGAATCCCAAGGCAATTCATCTTCCAAATCATAACTTGGAGCATTTTCACCCCACTCTCTAATGCTGATCTTCTCATTCAATGCCCTTTCGATAAGGTTTCCGATATCCTTGTCTCCACATGACAACACATATTGTATAAGACCCATCTTAGCACTGTCAAACTTAATGTCCAAACCCTTAAGATTCTTTTTAAGATATTTGATCTTTGACTTGATTTCCTTCATGTCATAGGCTTCCCACTGAAGAGGGGTATGTGGCTTTGGAATGACAGGGTTCACGCTAAAGCTAATTGAAACCTTGGATTTTTTTCTAGACTTGTTTTTCTTATCCTGTTTCCTTGATTTTTTAGATTTTGAAGCACTTGAAACAGCATCATTTTCAGATGATGAATTAGGTATTGATTTAATTGAATTGTCGTTTAATTTAATTGAAGATGTAGAATTTGAATCAATATTATACTTCATAGAATCAATTTGCTTCATCATATTTGCAAGTTCTTTAATATCGTCTTCAGACTCATAGGGCAAACCGATTAAAAAATACAATTTAATATTAAAACCAAGTTCAACAGCATCACTTATTACCCTAAGAACCTCTTCATCCTTGATGTCCTTATTGATTCTGCGCCTTAGGGAATAAATTGATTCTGGAGCTATTGTCAATGTCTTCAATCCACTTGACTTAAGTGCAGTCAATGTTTCCCTTGTGATTGATTCGATTCTCATTGAAGGGGTAGAAACCTGAAATCCCCTTTCCTTCAATCCTTCTGTCAAGTCATTTATCCGTGAGTAATCTGATACAGCTGCACCAATCAAGGATATCTTGTTCAAGCCAGTGTTTTCTCTTGCTTCCTCTGCAATTGAAAAGAGGTCATCCAAATTGGTTTCCCTAAGAGGCCTGTACATATAGCTGGACATGCAGAACCTGCATCCTCTTGTACATGCCCTTGAAACATTCAATAGAATGGAATTGGAAAATGCGGGAATGAAATCCTTATCATCGGTTTCTGTAACGATTGGACAAGTCAGATGATAAATGCTTTCCATATCCTCTGACAGCACTATATTTGTTTCATTGTTGAATTCAGATATGTATAAACCTTCAATGTCTAAAAATGGAGCCAAATCTATTTTTTCATCAATATCCTCATTGATTCTATTCTTTTTGCTCCTTTTAGAGAGACCCAATGAAGAGTACATATCCAAAAAGTCATAAAGGACAGCTTCAGCTTCCCCAACAACAAAAATGTCTATAAAGTCAGATAAAGGCAATGGATTAGCACTTGCGCAAGGACCGCCAGCAATGATTAAAGGATCATCAGATGTCCTGTCCTCCCTTCTAAGTGGAATGTCTGCTTCCCTCAACATCTCCAATACATGGAAATAGTCTTGTTCATATTGGAGGGAAAATGAAACAATGTCAAAGTCAGACAATGGACTGTTGGTCTCCAAACTTCTTGTAGAAGGATAAATGATTCTTTCAGAGTATGTATCCTCCCTTTCATTAATATAATTATAAATAATCTGGTATCCTAAGGAACTCATGGCAGTCTTGTAAACGTTTGGATAAACCAGCCCAAAACGTATATCTGCCTTTAGGGGATTTTTTATAATTATATTCTTTTCCTTAAACATGCTTTAGTCCTTTGTAAAATACTTGTTTTTATTAAAATCAATATAAAGTTTGTTTATACAAATATAATAAATTTTACTATGATTATACTTAAGTTTTTATATGAAATCAAGCCTTTTATTGCGGCTGCAGCACCAAATCAGGGCCAAGATCTTCCGCCATCAGGTTATAAACATATTCGCCGATCTCCACGGCGGT
>JAZNRM010000371.1:0-2071 GCA_045590695.1 Methanobrevibacter sp. | reverse complement strand
CAAAAGATTTAATAAGGATAAGTTATAAATTAAATCTTATGTGTACTGCAAGCGAATATTTAACAAAGGCCCATTATTTTGGCAGAAATTTCGACTATGAAATTTCATATTTTGAAAGAGTTTGTATAACTCCAAGGAACTACGAATTTGAATTTAAGAAAATTGATGAGATAAAATCTCATCATGCCATAATTGGAATTGCTGCAGGTGTTGACGCTTATCCTTTATATTACGATGCTTGTAATGAAAAGGGAGTGGCTATAGCAGGTCTTAACTTTGCAGGCAATGCCATTTATAGGGAATGTGAGGAGGGAATGGTAAATGTAACGCCCTTTGAATTCATTCCTTATTTGTTGTCTCAATCGGAATCGGTAGAGGATGTAAAGGAATTGCTAAAGGATCTTAATATGGTGAATATTAATTTCTCAGAGGAATTGCCGTTATCTCCCCTACATTGGATGATATCGGATAGGAATTCTTCAATAATCGTTGAACCTTTAGAGAATGGCTTAAAGATTTATGAAAATCCTGTTGGTGTTTTAACCAATAATCCTAGCTTTGACATGCAATTGTTTAATTTGAACAATTACAGGAATCTGTCTGTCAAGACACCTGAAAATACCTTTGCCAAGGAATTGGATTTGGATACATATAGTAGAGGCATGGGTGCAATTGGTCTTCCTGGGGATTTGTCTTCTGCATCCCGTTTTGTAAAGGTTGCTTTCACTAAGGAAAATTCCTTTTCTGGTGACAGTGAAGCTGAAAGCGTTTCACAGTTTTTCCATATCTTAGCTTCTGTTGAACAGCAGAAAGGATTGACATTCATTGATGATCCTGATTTGTATGAGTATACCATTTACTCATCTTGCTACAATACGGATAAGGGCATTTTGTATTATAAAACATATGATAATCATCAGATTACAGCTGTAGACTTGAATAAGGAGAATCTTGAAGGAGACAGTTTGATAATTTATCCATTGATTAATGAGGCGCAAATCAATTTTGTAAATTAAATATTTTGAATAAAAAAATATTTCAAAAGTTTTTATGTTGTTGAACTAAATTTAACTAAGGAGAGATTATTATGGTAGATTTAAAAGGAACCAAAACTGAAGAAAACTTAAAGGCAGCTCTTGCTGGTGAATCTCAAGCTCGTGTGAAATATGAATTTTATGCTTCCCAAGCTAAAAAAGATGGTTATGTGGAAATCAAGGACATTTTCCAGGAATCGTCTGACAATGAAAAGGAACATGCTAAAATCTGGTTTAAGCTTTTGCATGATGGCAAAGTGCCTGACACCTTAAGCAATCTTGCTGATGCTGCAGCTGGTGAGCATTATGAATGGACTGAGATGTACAAGGAATTTGCAGAAACCGCAAGAGAAGAAGGCTTCGATGACATTGCAGATTTATTTGATGCGGCTGGTGCTACTGAAAAGGTGCACGAAGACAGATACAATGCTTTAACTGCTAAGATAAAAGCTGACAAAGTCTTTAAAAAAGATGAAGAGATTGCATGGAAATGTAATAATTGTGGTTACATCCATATTGGAAAAGATGCTCCAGAAGTCTGTCCATTATGTGATCACCCACAAGCACACTTCAGAAAGCAAGACACCAGTTATATCTAGCTTTAAAATTAGAAATCTTTAAAAAATTTTTATTTTTTTATTTTTTCCTTCTTTTTTTATTCATTTTTTTTGAGCTGATTAAAATATTAAAATTATTTAAAAATATTTAATTTAGCTGTAAAATTGATTTAATTGGTTAAATTGCTTTTATTTTGTAAAAAAATCAATTTTTAATAGTTAATTTTATTAATAATTAGTTTTAAATTATTTTTAGGCAATTTATTAATTGAATATTTTATCTAGATATCTGGACTTAATTAGCAGGAAATTCATAAACACTTTTTCCTGACTATTGTTGGGAGGTGATATCTATGATGGATTTTCTTTTAAAATTTACTATTCTTTTTATTTTACTGGGATTTATCCAAATTACCATTTATTTAATCTTAGTTTAAAATGAGATTTAATAAAAAAGTAATTTAAATTATTTAATTTTTA
>JAZNRM010000370.1:0-3701 GCA_045590695.1 Methanobrevibacter sp. | reverse complement strand
TAAAAAAATTAAAAATTAAGGATAATATTAACCTTAATCAATGAAATAAGAATCCAATAAGAACCATTACCCAATTGCGAATCAATCAATTATTTTCCAAAGAACACATCTAAGGAACTTTGTTTGGATTTATCACTTTCAAATAATGAATTGATACCAAATTCTTGAATTTCCAATCTTTGCTCAAGGTAGTGAGATACAGGATACCTATTAACAAGGTTCTGTGAAATCTCCAGATACTTGACTACAGATCCCTTGGATACGCTGAGAATCAAGTCTCCACCACATTTGCATTTACCTGTTAAAGGCATTCTTCTATACTTTGCACCACATTTAGGGCATCTTACCTTCTGCTTGGAGAAAGCTCTTGAATTTCCCATAATATCAGGCAAGAAGTGGGAAGACAATACTCCTTCTACAACCCCTCTTTGGTCAACTGCCCTGATGAGTTCAGCTAAATTGATTTGAGCTTCAACTTTTTCCTTCATTGAACCTAAACGTTTGTATAAGCAAACTTTTGGTCCTGCATGAATGCTTGAAGTGTGATGTGAAAACATCAAGTCATGATACTGCCTGTCAGTGCCTAAATGCATAGATACATTATCCACCAAATCCAACATATCTGCAGGTTTTAGAGGTTCTTGAGACCTTTCAAAGAATTCAAGTGGGAATCTTTCAAAGATATCAAGGTTATGGGATTCATCATCTATCTCCTCTGGATCTATACGGGTGGATAAAACCAAAGGAGCATCCATACTTCCTCCACGAGTGCTTGGCAAGTATGATTTTGAGAAGTTGATCAATGCATCCAATAGCAATAGAACGGAATCCTCATCACTGTCACAGTTTCTCCTTTTTGCAGAATGGAAATAAGGGTGTGCATAACATCCTAATGCCTTGGTGAATCCTACGATACGACCCAATACTCCTGCAGATGTGTGAGGAGCAAGACCTGCAATAAGATGTCCAATCAAGTCAGATTTGTCCTTTACATTATAGAACCTTTCCATTCCATAATATCTCTCAAGCAAGTCATCAACGAAATTAGCTACACCTACCAAATACTCACCGCAATTATCGGAAACTACAATATCCTGAACCTTAAGTTCAATGATTTGGTCCTCGCTGACAATGTCCTCGCCATAGCAGTCCTTAGTATATCCCATTTCCAATAATTTTGGAACAGTTACTCCAATTTCTTTTGGAATGAAGTGAGTTAGTGGCAAGTCAGTTGAGTCGTGACGAATAGTTCCTTCCTTAAAGGTGAACACTCCATTCTTAGCCCTTAAGATACCTTTTTCCAAAGGTTCTGGAAGCTTGTCTTCAGAGATTAAACCTATAACCCCTTTAACCTCATCGACTTTACGAACCCCAACATTATTGGAAGCCTTTGAAAGCATGTGGGCCAAATTGATATCCTTTTGACCGGATTTGCCGATAACAGTAGGTGATCCGCAATGTGGACAAATAGCTTGGAATGAACTTAATCTGCAATCAGGATTTGTACATTCCCTTCTTGCAAATTCAACTTTAATCTTTTTCTTTTTGGCAGCTTCTGCAACCAAACGTCTGTTTCCACCATTGTTTCCAACAGGGAAAAGCACATGAGGAGCCGGTCTCATCAATCTTTCCTTTGATTTTTCAGGACGGCCAACCCTTGTACCTATATAGCATGGAGCCTTATCCTTTATCTCAAAATCGATATTCTCATTGATGATGTCAACGACTTTCATCTTGTAATATTCATCAGCGAGATACTTTGAATAATCTCCATTTATAGTCTTGAGTAAGCTATAAGCATGATCCCTATCAATAACCACCTTCTTGTTTTCCATCTTATGGCATAAGCCCATAACTTCCAGGATTCTTTTTTGATAGGATAAGTCAAGTTCCAAATCCTCTCCATTTTGATATCCGTTTTCCAGATAGTCTCTTCTTGTATCTAACCACTGGCTTAAGTCAACTAAATCCTTAATGGAGATGTCATTGTAATAATAAGTGTATTCCGGATGCAAAGGCACATTAAACTCTTCAGTGATCTTAAATGCCTCTTCAACTGTGAATTTCTTGGTTTGCAATGAATTTAAATCGAATGCCTCTTTTTCCTCATCGGTGAATGATTGGTATTTTTGGGAATTTCTTATTGTTTCAATCCACCATTCTTCACACCAGCAAGCACCTAACATTGGTTGGTTATTCCTTAGGAATTCTCCAAATGCAACAAGCATGTCTCCAAGGAAAAGAATCTCAACAACTTTTCCCTTAACCTTTCTTGCATCCTCAATGGAATCCAATCTACGAACTTCACCGGATTTCAACTTAACTGTTGGCCCTTCAATTGAATCTACAGGAACTACACAGTTACCTTTACCAGGCCTTTCGATTTTAAGCTGTGTTCCAACTGCTAGGAATTCCAATAGCTCCATTGTTGCAGGGTGAACACCCATAGTTGCAAGACCAGTGTTTCTTGAACGACCATACCTGAGTCTGAATCCTCCCTTTTCAGAAGGATATCCTAAAACAGGCCTTCCACCAATGATATCGTGAGCATATTTGGAATGTTCAAAGAGTTCATCCTTATCAATGATATTGTCATCAATCTCTTCAACAACTTCTTCACCATCAGAAGGGGAACTTTCTTCTTCCTTAGATGAACCTACACCCTTAGCATATTCGGCTAAAAATTCCCAACTGTCCAAATTAAGTGTGTGAGCGTATTTTAAGATCTTTTTGGATTTCTGAATAACCCCTTCAACCATCGCAAGAAGAGCTCCGCCTCTAATGTTATTGGTTTCTACACGAGGCAAGTCCCTGTGAGACACTTCAACTTGGTCGGTTGGCTCTCCACTGACTTCAACGGGAATGCTTCTTGCAGCTAATCTAACCTCATCAGGAGTTGGAGAGTATTGCAAATTGGTAACTTCTGATTCGTAAAGCTCAACTTCTTCCACATATCTTTCAATCTCATCATCAGTAGGCTTATAAATGTCAAGGCCAGTAGCTACACGTATCTTATCACCTAAAAGAACGGATAACGCAGCTGCAGTACCTCCTGCACTACGGATAGGACCTGCAAAGTATACGGCAACATACTTGCTTCCATCAGAATTGCTTTTAATCTTTACTCCAGAAATCCCTTCCAAAGGAGCTGCTACAACCCCTTCTGTTAAAATAGCTAAAGCTGTTCTAAGTCCTTGGTCTGCAAAAGCCTGTTTTTCAGCCTCGAGCTTAACACCTGTTTCTTTTGATTCCTGAGATGCAATTTCAGCAGCAATTTCAAATGCCACCTCTTCCCTAGACATATCCTTTTCCAATTCTTTGATACGCTTTGCAATGCCTTTAGGACCTACAAGCCCTTCCACTCTCTCTGCTAAGTCCTTTGCCAATGGAATTTCAGTCTCTAACTGAACATCAAACCCTTTTGATCTTGCCTCATTAGCTATCTCATAGAGCTTGAGAGTTTCACTTTCCAATCTTTCAAAATAATCCATTCCAGCATCCATTATAATCACTGATAAATAAAAATAATAATTTACAAAAACTTGACTAATAATTAAATTTTTTTCTTATTTTTTCTCTAATATTATTATATTCCTTATCATATTTAAAAATATTAAGAGAGCAATTAAAAACTAATAGAAAATTGAAAATTTTATGAAAAATATTATGAAAAATATTTGAAAAAAATAAAAAAGAGATAC
>JAZNRM010000369.1:0-7870 GCA_045590695.1 Methanobrevibacter sp. | reverse complement strand
AACATTGAAGTATGTTGCTCTGTTTCCTTGAAAATCTTTTAAATCAGGATATTCAGTGTTTCTATACATGCCTCTAAAATGTCTTCCAATTTTTCATATTTGGCAAGTACAGTAGCATCATAATGAGTACTGTCTAGTTTTATTAGTTGATAACCTAATACTTCCATCATATCACCCCAAATTTCTTTATAATTTTAATAGTATCGGTTTTATATAAATGTTCTCTTTCTATTTTCTAATTATTGCTCTTCATTCAATAATTTCTTTATCTCTCTCCAGTTCGGACAGAAATTGTCCATAAGTGCCTTGAATCTTGGACCATGATTGAATTCAATCAAGTGGCACAATTCATGAATCAGAACATATTCAGTGCAAACCGGTGGTTTTTTAGCTAATTTTAAATTTAAGGTAACTCTCTTATCCTTTCTGCAGTTTCCCCAATTTTTCATGTTTCTGATTTTAACTTCCTTAGGCTCCTTTCCAACAAAATATGTACACTTTTCAAGGAAATAGTCAAGATTTCTGTTCATTTCATTCCTATAAAGTTCAAATAAGATCTTTTCTCTCTGCTTTATATTTGACCTTTTAGGAACTGGAAGATAAATTATGGACTTTTCACTGTCATAAAAAGCTTTTTTGACATCTTCATTGCTGATTAACTGGAGAGTGTATGGCTCACCCCAAATATAGTGGGTTTCCCCATCCTTATATTTCACTTTAGGCTTTGGTGGGTTTTCAAGCATCTTTGCCCTTGTATCCTTAATCCAATCTATTCTTGACAATACAAAATCAGTTATAGCTTCATCGGATAATCTCATTGGAGAAGAAACCTTAACAGTGCCATCAGGCTTGATTCTAAGGTATAGGTTCTTTATATTCTTCCTCTCTAGAATTATAGGAATTCCCTCTATTTCAATTTCTTCTCTTTCTACCATCTTATCACTCATTGTTGAGGAAAAAGTTTTGGTCCAGGTTTTGCGCTCCGAAGGAGCGGAAAAGCTGGGTTAGATAATACGATCATCATTGATTACAATAGCTTCCTTAAAGAAATCTGGAATCAATGACTTGTACAAAGGACTCTTAAGGAGCATTTGAATGTCTGAATCAAGGATATAAGTTACACAGGAATCATCATCTGCTCTCATTCCCCTGCCGTAAGTCTGCACTAAAGTCATTGCAGTCTTATATGCATACCATCTTTGGTCCTTTTTCATTCTCATATTGATTTGCTTATCGCCAAGATATGGGAACGGTATCTTATATATTATCTGGAATCTGCATTTGTCATAAGGCAAGTCAACACCTTCACTCATGGATGGGCTGACAAGAACCAATGGGTTGTCATCCTCTTCAAAGAACTTCAAGACCCTTTCCCTATTGTTGGTTCCATGGGCAATCAACCTGTTGTTGTATAGGTTATTGATGATGTACTGTTGGCACTTATAGCTATGAGTGTGAATCAAACCTTTCTCACCTTCATGCCTTTTCAATATTTTCTGCATTATTTCAATGGATTTTGGAGCTGATTGCTTTACCCTATTCTTTGACATCTTTCCAGCTAAGTTTAACTCAATTGGCCTTTTTTCAACAGAGAATGGGCTGTCAACTTGAATATGATAAACGTCACGAGGATCGAGTCCTAACCATTTTGAAAACATCTTATGAGACAGGATAGTTGCACTTAAGAAGATTACAACATCCCCATGCTTGAATAGATAATCTTCAGCATAGTGGTTAACTCTGAGTGGCTTGAATGATACTCCATGCTCATCTGAATCAATCACCCAATTTCCAGGTTCCTTTTCAAGATTGGTTTTAAGAGCCTTTAACTTGGAGATTGTTGAATTGATCCTGTCTGCCTTATTGGTAGGCAAATCCTTTATTTCGATATCTGAATAATGACCTTGAATCGCTTCAATTTCCATTATCCATTCACCTTTTTCAGCGCTCTTCAGAGTTTGCGGACTTATGACTTTCTTGATGTCCTTTTCAAGCTGGCGATTGTATAAGTTGATTTCCATTGTTCTCATTAACTTGTCTTCAATGTTATGTGCCTCATCAAGAATCAATAGGCTTCTTTTTCCGAAGTGCTTTACATAATTCAATTCCAATATCGCATAATCATAATTCATCAAAGTAATTGGAGAATTGATTGCATTTGCCTTTTGTTGCCAGTATTTGCAGTGGTCAGTTGTTTGGAAGAATACATCACTTCCAAATGAATCCTGGAAAGCTAATTCTCCGGTTAATGTTGGATTTTTGCTTATTCCATAAGGGCAGAAGAACTTAGCAGACTTTGGTGCTGTTTTACATGCACCCATATCACAGGTCACTTCAAAGCCATCCTTTAAGCAGTCAAAGTTTCCTCTTCCCTTTACGAGAGGGAAATCAAACTCATCCGCATATTGCTTTTGAAGCTGTTTAGTCATTGTCAAAATATATGCAGATTCATACATACGAGCCAATGTGGAAGCAATTGCTGATTTTCCTGTACCTGTACCTGCCTCCAATATGATGTATTTATATCCTTTTGAAATGGCCTCTTCAATATCTGCAATAATCTCCAGTTGACCTTCCCTTGGCTGTTCAAATGGGAAATTCTCTATTATCTGCTCCGGAATTTCAGGATATTCCTCTTTTAATCTATCAATGACCTCTTGAGGAAGGTCATGCTCTGCAATATCATAAACCTCTGCAATAGGAACATCCGGTTCTTCGCTAACGGTTACTGGCTTTCGATTTTCATATTGATAAAGCCCTTTAGCAGTATTTTTAGCCTTATTATTAGTCTTATTATTATCCTTCTTTTGATAAGGTTTTTTAGTCCTATCTGCAACGTATTTTCCACATACGCAATTTTTCTTTAGCATCCCACAATTGGGACAAAATAATGAGTCTGACATTACAATTATATTAGAATTAAGTTATATAAAAAGGTTTTAGAAAGAGCAATTGAAAGGTAATATTTATTATAAAAAATTGATTTTAAGTTGTTAAATCGATTTTTAATTTAATGTTACAATCTAATTTGAAAATCATAATTAGAATAGAAAATCAATAGGAATATGATAAAATAGAATGATAAAAAAATTGTAGAAAAAGATAATAAAAAAAGTAAAATAAAAAAAAAGAATAATTAATTGAAAAATTAATTATTTAGTAAGCGAAAGCTTCTCCATCTGGGGATTCAACTAAGAAATTGCAGCAGTCGTCACCCATGGTGAAACATTTAACTTCAGTTACCTCAATATCCTTTTTAAGGTAGTTTGAGAATAAGGCTTCAAAAATACCTGCATCCAAGTAACAGGTTGGTTTTCCTTTCTTAGGAAGCAAACTGCATTCGAAACATTCATAAGCAGTAATGTTAATGATGTCTCCCAATTCAATCTCGAGTTTGCCTAAACCATTGTCTTCCCAGAATTGAATGATATTGTCACAGAACTTGTTGATGTCCTCTTCGTAAAGCTTTTCAAACATTGCTGCTCCAATATTCTTACCGGATTGGTTCAATACAGGGTTTATGTTGATTCCCTCTTGGATTAAGTTAGATCTTAAAGTGTGGAACAATAGGAAAGAGAACTTGAAGTTGTCTACATCCATGATGTTTTTAACCAAGAATTCAGCTTGTCTTTCTTCCAATTCCTTTTCATCTCCAGATTGGACTTCACCTAAGAATTTGGAATTGATGAAGAAGATTTTCTTTCTGTGATCGTTTGCATCGAATCTGTAACTTACGATTCCATCTTCTCTTAATGATTTCAAATGAACGGAAATTGTAGATTTGGATTTTCCAGTATTTTTAACAATCTCATCAAATTCCATATCGGTATCCTTCAACATTGAAAGAATTGTTAATTTAACTGGACTTTTAACTACATTTACACCAAGCTCACCAGGAGCCTTTGCAAAAATTTGAATTGCTTTTGGTTGAATAGTTTTTTCTTCATTTTCCATATTAAACCCTCAAAAAAATAAAAATTTTTAATATTAATAATCCTGTATAAAATTGTTTAAGATTTATAAAAAATCTTAAATAGTATAAACAAAAATTGTTTGATAATTATAGTATAAACTTTCTTACATATATACTTGTTCTTATGTTTACAAAATGTTTTATTAACTTAGATTTAAGTACGAATAGTTTTTGAAAATTATATTGATTTTTAGTTAAAAATACGAACATTCGTTATAAAATATCTAAAATAGGGAAAAAATACGAACAAATTTAAAAAAATAACATATGTTAAGAGAGTTTTAAAAATAAATAAAAAAAGAGTATTCATAAGAAAATGAATTAGAAATTTCTTACAAATACTTAATTCAAATCAATAAAAGACCTGAACTTAAAGTTCTAATTTTTTAGCTTCTTCAACTAATTTTTGACCTAATTTGAAGCTGGTGTCATCGTCTTCTCCATCAGGTACGTAGTAGATTTCCTGTTGGTCGAGAACTTCGAATCCACATTCAGTGAGTTCGTTCGCGATGAATTCTACAGCTCCACCTCTTCCTCCCATGGAACCGAAGGTAACAGCAGGTCTTTTGAATCCAGTTCTGTTGAAGTGGAGACCTTTCAAGTAGTAAATGATGTCACCAATGCTTGGGAATGGGAAGTCGTTAATGGTTGGGATACCGAAAGCAACTGCCTTACTGGTTAAGATGCTTTTTACGATTTCACTTCTTTCATCTTCGTGCAAGAAGTACATTTCCACATCATATCCTTCTGCAATGATTCCTTCAGCAACTTCGTGAGCCATTTTTTGGGTAGAGTAGTGCATAGTATCGTAAACGATGGTTACCTTGTCTTCTGCTCTCTTACCGGTTGCCCAGTCACTGTAAGCGCCGATGATTTTCATTGGGTCAGTCCAGATTTGTCCGTGGGAAGGAGCAATCATTTTAACTTGTTCCAATAAGCCTAATTCAATGATTTCATCAAATTTGTTAAGTACTTTTTTGGATAATGGGGTAATTAAGTTACCGTAGAACTTTTGTGCTGCATCCATAAGTACAACTTCTGGAATGTCAGTGTCAAATCTTTTAGCGAAACATAAGTGTTGACCGAATGCATCGTTAGGGAATAAGATTCCGTCTTCTGCAAGTAAGGTGAACATGCTGTCAGGCCAGTGAAGCAAGAAAGCATCCAAAAATGCTAATGTTTTTCCGCCTAAGTCAAGGGAGTCCCCAGTTCCTACGATATTGAAGTCTGCACCTTCTAATTTAGGATAGTGTCTAAGTAATCCACCTTGAGCGATTTTACTGCAGTAAATTGGTGCATCGAATTTTTTCCATAAGTCATATAAGACACCACTGTGGTCTTTTTCTACGTGGTTTTGAACAATATAGTCAACTTTCATAACTCTACCTTCTTGTTCAAATGCGTCTTCGATACGAGCCATCATTTCTTCAGTTTTTCCAGGATAAGCGTTATCGATAATAGCTACCTTTTCACCAAATACAATGTATGCATTGTAAGTGGTTCCATCTAAAGTGTATCCGTGATAAGATCTTATATCCCAGTCAAGTACACCAATCCAGTATACTCCGTCACCTATTTTTTGTGCTTTTGCTTTCATTTCAATTCCTCAAAATTATTTTTACATAAAATTTATTGTATTACATTTCAGCATATTTTTCTAACTAAAGTATTATTAGTTCGTAAATGCTTAAACATTTATTTATATATTTTTCTCTATATATAAAGTTTTGGTTTTATAATATACGAACAAAATTATCATTGAAAAAAATATAAAAGAATGATTTCTTAAAATGGGACTCCAACCAATCCAACAACCAGACTAACCACAATAATTATTCCCATAAAGAAAGACATGAAGGTTACGATTGGCTTAAAAGCGCTTTCAGGCATTATATAGGACAATAGATTCTCAAGCAAATGTCCACCATCCAATGGTTTCATTGGAAGCAAGTTAAAAGTTCCCACAGCAAAGTTTAGGAAATAAATCCAAAACAATAGTTCGGACAAAGGCATTAAAAGCCATAATAAAGGAGTGTAGAACTGATTGTCAAAGCCATCAGCAATAACATTGTTTGCATTGACTTGAATTCCCATGAATCCTAATGATTTGTTCATAGGATTGGTCTTCAATTGGAAACTGTAATCCCCTTGATCCGTATGAATATTTACCGTTTCATTTGGCTTTAAGGTGCTAGTGGCTTTCTGGAAAGATGCCATGTCACTTACAGTGAGATTATTTATTGATCTGATTACCATTCCTTCAGACATGTAATTTTTAGCATTCGCATCTTCGGTTAATCTGTTAATGACAACCCCATCATCTTCAAATACCACTGGGATGATAAATGAAGAGATAACTAACATTATAATCAATGCAATAGCTGCCCATGTTAAATTTGCCATAGACCCTGCAACGTAAATTCTCATTTTGGCTGGGCGGCTTAATTCATTCAATTCCTCTTCATTTGGCTCTACAAAAGCTCCTGGAATAATTGCAAACAATAAAAGACCTATTGAATTAATATTGATTTTTTCCACTCTTGAGAGGATTCCATGACTGAATTCATGAACTATTAAGACTGTTGCAAGTGCTATTAATCCAGAAAGCAATGGAATAAATATAGGTGATCCTGGAACTTCAACTCCTGGAACGATTAAGCTAACTGAAGGAGTATCCACTAATGTCTTTAAGGAATAGACCAATGCAACAGCCATAAGAATCATAAATCCAGTTGAAATTACGATTCCAATGTTCATATACCATTTCCAAAACCTTGGAGCACGATTGGCTAATCTGTCTATAAAACCTCTTAACCGTTGTGTTTTCCACATCAAAAGAGGAAAATTAACTTCAACTCCATGGTCTGTGAGCTGGTTTTTAAATACAATTGCAATAGTCCAAATGAGAATGAAAGCTATCACATAATAATATATACCATTCATATTAACACATTGATAATTTTTAAAAGTTTTATTTTATAAAAATTTTAGTTTATAAAAAATCCATTATTTTAATAGATTTATTTAATTGAATAATATTATTAAGTTTTCATAATATAAAAAAGTAATTATTTAAAAATTATTTAGATTTATTTAAACATTATATTTTAGCCAGAAGGTTGCTACCACTATTGCTATAGTAGTTCCGACAACTAATAAAACACCGGAAATTGCATCAGTTTGATTTACAGTCAATCCTAAAAAGCCATTATGCCCTAGACTGTTAAACAGAAAAACTAACCCCATCCAACCAAAAATAATCATAAAATATGCGAATACTTTCTTATCATAAATTAATAAGAATATGCCTATTGATAAAATGAAAAATCCTTTTAAAAGCAGACCTAAATCAATGCCTAAGCTTAAAAAGCTATTTATTGCTAAAATTATAATTACCGCTATAACATATGCAAGCAGAAATTTTGTTTTCTGACTATCCCATTTATCTCTTAGTTGACTATTATGCTCGTAATATTTTATAGTTTGTTCTTGATCTCTTTTTAAGAAATTTTTTTCCTGAGCCTTTAAAACCTTGTATAACTCCTCACTAGCAACATATAGATAAAATCTATAGCTTAAAAATAATGTAAAAAGAAAACTCATAGGAATTAGCATAATTAATATCAAACTTAATATGGCTCCTAAAACATTTGGGATATAAGGAGCGATTTTTGAAAACATTGCCAAAATAAATATCCAAAACACTAATAGATATGCATAAAAAACTATTGTGACAAAAACTGTTAAAAGTATATCTATTGTTCTGCTGCTTAATTTGGATTGAATTGTTTTATAAAATTTATAGCTTAAAAGAAAGGAAACTATAAGTTCAAGGAATAATAGATAAATTAAATCCCCAACATAAACAGTATAAACAAAATATGTGCTTAAAATAGA
>JAZNRM010000368.1:0-2168 GCA_045590695.1 Methanobrevibacter sp. | reverse complement strand
ATTAAAAAAGGGTTAAATTAAAAAAATAGGACTAAAACTAAATTATTTCAAGAAATAATTAAAAAACATTGGAATATGAACCATTGAAAAGATTAAACTAGGTTAATGAAGAAATATATAACAATTGTTAAATACTGATATGCTAACATATTTGCACTATAAAAGTTACAAAAATAAAAAAAATATGTACCAATATGCTAACATCGGATATTTTTCGGCTCTTCAAAAATTAATACAAAATGCTAAAAAACAATATGAATTTTCAAGAAAAAAATTTTTGAGTCATTCATCAATATCAAAGTATTCAGGATTGCTCAATAGCTTTTCCCTAAAGAGTTTAGATATTCTTGAAATGCATTGCCTGCTGTAATCCAACTCTTCAGACAATTGAGTGGTTGTTTTCTTATCCAAATTAAATAAGATATATAACATTACATTTAGAGGTATTTTACTCTTATGGAAGATTGTTCCTGAAAAGTCATTGAAGTTAGCGCCACAATCCTTGCACACATATCTTCGAGTCCTTCCTTGGTTTCCCCTACTGTTAACATTATATGATTTGCATTTAGGACAATAGACTCCATTAACCCAACGGACACTCCTAAAGAATGCCATAGCCACCTGATCATCAGGAATTTCTACATTCGGATTAATAATATCTTTCATGATAACAACTATTATTATTAAAATATATATAATTTTTGACAGTTTTGTAATACTTGAAAAATTAAGGAAATATGGCATGAAAATTCATAGAAAGCATCAGAAAATATACTATGAAAATGAAATAATCTAAACATATAAATATAATTAAAAAAATAAAATAAATAGGTTGTTGCATTAATCCAACAAATTTATGTTTATTAGGAGTAATAAAAATGAGATGTGTTGGTACTGTTGTACGTGGAATAAGAACACCTATTATTAAAGAAAACGATGATTTAGCTACCATAGTTGTAGATTCATTGATGGCAGCAAAGGAAAGTGAAGGATTCGAATTCAGAGACAAGGATATCGTTGCAATTACCGAAGCAGTTGTAGGTATTTCAGAAGGAAACTACGTAACTGTAGATGATGTTGCAGAAGACTTACAAAACAAGTTCCCATCTAAAAACATTGGAGTGACAAACCCTATCTTAAGTAGAAACAGATTCTCCATTATCTTAAAAGGAATCGCAAGAGCAATGGACAAGATCACTCTCTTAACCTCATTCCCTGCAGATGAAGTGGGAAACGGTATTTTAGATGAAGAAGTTTTAGAAAAAAGCGAATACAACTTAGGAAGCGTCATCACTGAAGATGAATATAAAGAAACTTTCGGTTCATGGAAACACCCATTCACCGGAATAAACATGATTGACTTTTACAGAGAATTGATTGAAAGCGAAGACTGCGAAGTTGAATTCGTCTTCTCAAATGATGTGAAAACAATCCTTGACTATAACACTGATGTCTTAACTTGTGATATCCATACCAGAGAAAAAACCACTAAATTGCTTAAGGAAGAAGGAGCAAATGTTTTCGGACTCCACGAAGTCTTAACTGAACCTATTGGAGATTCCGGATGCAACCCTGATTTCGGATTACTCGGTTCCAACAAGGCAACAGAAGAAAGATTGAAATTATTCCCAAAAACAGGAGACACTTTAGTAAGAGAAGTTCAAAAAAGATTGATTGACCTTACCGGCAAACAAATTGAAGTTATGGTTTACGGTGACGGTGCATTCAAGGACCCTGTCGGAAAGATTTGGGAATTAGCTGATCCTGTTGTTTCACCAGCACATACCGATGGATTGGTAGGATATCCTAATGAAATCAAATTGAAATATGTTTCTGACAATAAATTCGCTGACTTGAAAGGAGACGAATTGAAAGAAGCAATCAAAGAGGAAATCAGACAAAAAGATGAAGACTTAACCGGACAAATGATTACCGAAGGAACCACTCCAAGAGTATTGACTGACTTAATCGGTTCATTATGTGACTTAACCAGTGGTTCTGGAGATAAAGGAACTCCAGTTATTTTCATCCAAGGATACTTCGATAATTTAGCAAACGACTAAATTATTTATCCTTTTCTTTTTTTATTTTTTATCATTTTTATTTTTTAAAACAGCTTTTTAGACTATTTTTAACTTTATTAGTTATTACAATTTTTACTATTTTAT
>JAZNRM010000367.1:0-2545 GCA_045590695.1 Methanobrevibacter sp. | reverse complement strand
TAAAAATTCATCTTTATTCATAATCATATGTTATATTCTATTCTATTTAAAATAAACTAAAAACATATGATTTAAAGCATCCATGATATTGAAAATAAAAAATAATAATTTTATATCTAGTTTTTGAAATGATAAAGAATTCCTAAAAAAGTTCAAATATCATTTTTAAATACTTTTTATTCACTTTCTTCATCTATCTTAGATAGAATAATCCGTGAAATCCCCCTAATCAAATGAATATGAATATTAATTGTTTCCCAATTTTCAAAGAAAACATAGCATTCTGTACCATCTTTAAGTTGAATTACCATACTTATAGGATACCAAAAACTCTCATAAGCAGAAACTCCACCGATTTCACTCCAAGGAATGCGAATATCAGAACCGCCATCATTCAAACCTTCAAAAACAATACCTTTTTCAGCAATCCTAAAAACCGTTTTATAAGGTGTGCTTGGAGTATATCCTATCTGCACTTTAATACCTGAATAAGGGTTATACTTCTCCATTACAGCTAGTTCTTTCCCAGGTTTAATTCTTGGCTCAAAAAGTCCTGGTTTAAATATATCTTTCATAAAAATCCCCCTATTTAATATTTATAGCTGATAAATTACCATCCCTCATCTTCTGGAGAAACACCACAAGCCTTCTCATTAATTAATCTATATAATCCACGAATATAATGAATATTATTGTTCCCACTCCAGAAAAACTGAAATTTTAATTTGATAGTTTGATGTTTCAACAAAGTAATTCTCAAATAATGTCCATCATTTTCTTTTTGAATTCCTGAACCAACTATACATTCCCAAGGAATACGAAGATCAGTGCCATCATCACAACCCTGAAGAATAACAACACCCTTTTCAGCTATCTTAAAATAAGATTTGAAAGAAACAGGCTCATAATACTGATTGACACCACTAGTTACAACTAAGCCCATAGGCCCCATTATCCCATAAGCAAGCCCTCTTTCCCAGTCACTAGCAGATTCAGTAACCAATCGCATTTGAGGCATAATTACAAGACATTCAACCCAATCATAAGGATTATGGTCACGTAAAACCTTATCTTCTTTATCAAAATCAACATCTAAATAAAATAAACCCACAATATCATCCTCCTTTACAAATAATTATATGATTATAAATATATTTAAGAATTAGCATTTGAAAACTAATTAAAAAATTATCTTAAGCATCCTATCGGTATAACTTTCACTCCATCATCCCTAGTGTAAGCCATTTCACCACCAGTGATTACTGCTAAAAAGCTTGGCTCCTCCAAATCAATCTTTTTGTCTTCCACACTTTTTTTAATTAATTCTTTTAATTTAAGCAGGTTTTCAGCTCCCTTATCAATTTCCCTGTTTCCTAACTTGAATTCTATCAGTGCATACCTTCCATCACTTAAATATATTATGCAATCAGCTTCAAGGCCACTATCATCATTGTAATATAATATCTCTCCATTAAGTGGGCTTGAGTAAACCAACAAGTCACGTATGCAGAGGTTTTCAAATATGAACCCAAAGGTTTCAAAATCCTTCAATAATTTCTCTGGTGTCAGGTTAAGGCTTGCCACCGCTATTGATGGGTCTATAAATTCCTTTTTGTAGGATTTTCTGATTGTGTTTGCTGAGCGGATGTTAGGTGACCATGCAGGAATGTTTTGGATGACATACAATCTTTCAAGAGCATTGAGATAAGAATTATAGGTAGGCAATGAAATATCCTCGTATTCAGTCCTAATATCTTTCATGAGTGTTTTTTTAGTTGCCAATGTTGAAATGTTTCTGGCATATGACTTCAGAATCGCTTTTACCCTTTGAGGATTACGTTTAACCCCATCCACCTCTGAAACATCACTATTGCATATTATATCTATATAATCAGATACGATTGACAATTGCTGCTTTCTGGTTTTCTTGTTTAAAGATTCCGGCCATCCACCTCTGCAAGCGGCAAATATCAAATCAATTATTGAAAGATTTGATTTTAAACCGTCAATGTTAAAGTTCTCATCATCAAATAAGTCCATTAATGAAATTTCTCCTGTGGATTCACCGCTTTCATATAAACTCATTGGCCGCATCACTATTCTTTTTATTCTGCCTGCTCCTGAATGCTTGATTTTACTTTCGTCAACTGTTGTTGAACCTGTTAAAACATATGCCCCCTCTTCGTCTGATTCATCCACCAAATATCTTACGGCATCCCATAGCTCTGGTGCCATCTGCCATTCATCAATAAGCAATGGCTTTTCCCCTTTTAGGAGTTCTAAGGGATTGGTATCTGCAAGCTTTAAATAAGATTTCCCATTTACAGGATGTTGAAGTTCTATTAAACTGTTACATTGTTGCTTTGCTGTTGTGGTCTTACCACACCACTTTGGACCAGTTATGACCACTGCACCCATATACTCTAAAGATTCCCTTAGTTCCTGGTCAGTGTATCTTGGTAAATATTTTTTCATCTTAATCACTTTTTTATACTTTTCATAGGTTTAATTTTATACTTTTCATCAAATTTATTTTATATTTTTC
>JAZNRM010000366.1:0-2133 GCA_045590695.1 Methanobrevibacter sp. | reverse complement strand
TTTTATGAAAAATTATAAATTAACCAAAGGAATTATAAAAAGATTTATACTTTTTAAAAACAAATATTATTATAAGAAGGGGTGAAAAGGTTAATTGCTTATTTTAATTTCAATACTTTTTTTAAATTCTTAATTATAAGGGGGTAAATTATGAATGGAAGAGACAAATGTGAACTCTTAAATGAGATCAGACAAAAAATAGCTCTCAAAAACAACATAGAATTTAACATTGAAGAATGCACATTCGAAGGAGACTGTACTGGAACATGTCCTAAATGCGAAAGGGAACTTGAATATTTGGAAATGGAACTGAAGAAAAAACAATACAAAGGTGAAAAGATAGAATTGGAAGGAATATTCACCTTAACTGAGACAGAGCCTACTGAAATTGAAAAAGATACTCTTTTTAACGCTTTTGGATCTTCCGATTCAGAATCTTTTTTTGATTATGCTATCGCGAAACATTTCTATGACTATGAATATATAAAAACATGTGATTTTGAACCATCAGCCGATGAAGATGTCAATGATGGTGAAGAAGAAACAATAATATATGAACTTCAAGACGATGCAGATGACTCCTAAAATCAATATTCTATCAATATCCCGGCTTAGAACATATACAGATGGGGATGGAATTACTTCACTTGTAATTTCTGCAGGATGTCCTTTAAGATGTGCTTATTGCCTTAATCCTAACACATGGGATGGAACACTCAAGCCAAAATCCATAACTGTAGATGAATTATATGAAGAGCTAAAAAGGGACAATATTTATTTTCTATCAACTGGTGGAGGAGTATCATTTGGAGGGGGAGAACCTCTACTGCAACATGAATTCATTAAAGAGTTCATAAAAAAATACAAATCAACCAAATGGAAATTCTATCTAGAAACATCTCTATCAACTGATTTGGAATCATTAAAAGATGTAATAGACCTTATCGACTATTTTTACGTAGATTGCAAAGACATGAACAAAACAAGATATGAATTATACACCAAAGGAAATTATGACTTGTTTTTAAAAAATTTAACTTATCTAAAAGATCATGTTGATGGAGATAAAATTAAAATTAGAGTTCCAAAAATTAAAGGATTGCATAAGAGATTTGAATTCGTGGAAACTGATTTAAAACTCAGAAGTATGGGATTTGAAAATATTGAATCGGTTGATTACATAGATGAAGTGGAAAAGTATAAGAAAATATCAAAAATAGCTATTAAAAATAGAGAGGACTTCTTAGAAAAAATCAATTACAGAAAAGAATAAAACAAGCTAAAGGATGGAATTAAAATAAGTAATTAAGATTCCATAATAAATTCTATTAAAGCCTATTTTTAACAGAATCATTATAATATTGACCCCAAATTAAAAAATTAAAATTATAATGTAAATCACGAAATGATTATAATATTATAATTAGAATAGAAAAAATTTATTAATCTCTAAATTAAAAGAAAATTTACCTAATGAAAAAGGGGATAAATCATGAACTACTGTTTCAACTGTGGAGCGAAGCTAATAGAAAAGGATCAAAAGTTCTGCATAAAGTGCGGAACCAAATTAGTTGAGCACGAAGAGAAATACAAAGACTATCTAAGGCAATCCCACAGTAAATACAATCAAATGGAAGGGGAATCCTATAACGATTACCTTGAAAGAATCAACTCACCAGTGAAAAATAAAATAGCTACTGAAGAGAAAGAAGAAGATTACATTGACTATGACCCTCTCAAAACATATAAGGAAAACAATCCTCAAATAAACTATCCTAAATCAGAAAGAGAAGATGATGATTCATATGAGACAATAGCTGATGAAAATAGAAAAGAAGTTATTGTAGAGGGCATGTTCGGAAAATCTTCAGTGTCCACAGAAGGAAACTTTATAGTTGAAGGAATGTACGGAAGGTCTAAATACTACATCGATGGAGACATAATCAGGGAAAACAATCAATTCGGAAGGCCAGCATATAGAATAGACGGCAACTATATAAGAGAAGGAATGTACGGCAGACCTAAGTACTATATTGATGGTGATTTGATTAAAGAGAACAATCAGTTTGGTAGAGTTGTTGGTAGAAGAAGGAAGTTTTAATCTACATGTTGTGGATTAAAAATAGTGTTTTT
>JAZNRM010000365.1:0-2265 GCA_045590695.1 Methanobrevibacter sp. | reverse complement strand
AAATGATTTCAATACTCTCTTTTTAAGAATCTTATTGATTCCAGAACCGTATTGAGCTGCTTTTTTAGGCCTATCTGCAATATAATCAGGAACACCAATGGATTTAGCAACATCACGCAATATGTGTTTTCTCAAAAGGTCCTCATTGTTTCTTATCTTATATTTTCCTGGTATATCTAAAGCCAAACCAATTATATCCATATCTAAAAATGGTACTCTAAGCTCAACACCATTAGCCATTGATACCGCATCATCACGCTCTAAATTAACATGATACATGTTTGCAATATCATGATAGATTTCCTCATCAAGGGCAAAATAGGCATCAAATAGGCTGTTTTCTTCAAAGTGCTTTAGATAGCGATTATAACCACCAAAGAGCTCATCTGCTCCCTGACCTGATAATGCCACTTTGATATTATCTTCCTTCATTGCCTTTGCAGCAAGGTAAATTGTCATACCAACTCCCAATTTCATTACATTATCATCTTCGATAGCAGTTAAAACAGGTTTAATTGATTCTTTTACAGTAGTTTCATCAATAATAATTGTTTTAATAGGAAGATCCAATTCTTCAGCTATTTCCTTACTGAATTTAATGTCCTGTGAGTATTCAACACCTACAGAATATAACTTGATATTAAGTGGAATGGAATTGTCGTTATTATTCCTCTTTTCAGCTATTTGCTTTAGTAAAACAGCTAAAATGGTACTATCTACACCACCTGAAAATATCAATCCAATATTGGAAATGTTATTCACTCTCTTTTCAACTGCAGAGTATAAATCATCTCTCAAGAGTTCTTTATAAACTTCATATGAATCTTTTGTTTCAAGAAAATCCTTATATTCATTATAATTGCTTTTTATTTCCTTAAAATCAGTATTAATCAGTTTATTAATCAAATTATCTTCTAAATCAACTGTTTTCCAGTTGTACAATATACATCCCGGTGTCAAATCATGAATATTTCCATCAGCTATTCCAGCTTTCCAAAGAGCTTTTTTCTCTGATGCAAAGACTTTAAAGTCTTTTTCTTCATCCATTCCATAGAATAATGGCTTCACTCCAATTGGATCTCTAGATATTGCTAAATTATCATGTTTCTTATCATAAACTGCAAATGAATAGTCAGCGTCCAATTCATTAATCACTGATTTAACTGATTCCAACAGATTTTCATCATTTGAATTGTAATAATAATCGATTAAATTAGCCAATAATTGGCTATCGCTTTTAGGCTTGGAGTAATTTTCATCATTTTCTTTTAGGAATTCTTCAAGCTTATTGAAATTATATATCTCTCCATTGAAGACTAAAACAAGATTATTCAGTATAATTGGCTGTTTATTGTATTCCAAATTATCACATATCTCATTGTTTTCATCAATAAGATTAAAAATAGATAGCAGATTATGGCCTAAAGCTACTTTATTTTCCGCATCAATAAAAGTATTGGAGTAATCTTCTCCCCTATGATTTATTGATTTTAGGGCTTCTTCAAGCAATTCCTTATTGAAACTGCCTGCCATACCTACTATTCCACACATAATTTCACCAATTGCTTTAAATTTAAAAATTATCTAATAACACTTATAATTATTGATTTAATTGTTTTTATAATTAATTATTCAGCAAAATAATTATAGTTTTTTGATTATTTTTAAAATTTATAATCGGATTGTAATTTTTTTGAAAAAAGAAAAGGTATATAAATAAAAAAGTTCAAATATTTAGGTATACATAAATATTTTTTAGGTTTACTAAAATATTTTTGTAAATATAAAAAATAATTTCTAAATTAGTATCAATGAATTATTTTAAATTTTATAGGTGTAAAATATGGCAAAGAAAAATACATACTTGGCAATGATTCTTTCAGCAATCGTTCCAGGTTTAGGTTTAGCATACGATGGTGAAATGAAAAGATTCATATGTTATCTTGTTTTAGGAGCAATATTCTTAGGATTCTGGATACACTTCGGCATGCCTATGGATGCAGAAGTAGATAATACCGGTGTCTGCTGTTACTTAGCATACATTATAACTTGGATCTTTAGTCTTTATGACACTTTAAGAACTACTATCGACATAAATAGAGGAAACTAATAATAAAATATTATTTTAACCTCTTTTTTTAATTTAATCACTTTTCCTCTTTTTATTAAATTTTATTATTCACTATTTTTTTATTTTTTAAACTTTAATTAAAATTTATTTAAAGCTATTTAAACTCATTTTTAAGTTATTTAAAAAAAGAATTT
>JAZNRM010000364.1:0-7339 GCA_045590695.1 Methanobrevibacter sp. | reverse complement strand
ATTAATAAGCTTGCATGGCCTATGATAGCAAGTATGTTCTTAATATTCTTAAATAATATTGTAGATAGTATTTGGGTTGCAGGACTTGGTCCAGGCCCACTTGCTGCAATTGGTTATGTAACTCCCTTGTTTATGGTGCTTGTAGGATTTGGAAATGGAATAGGTGCAGGTGCAACTTCTCTTATTTCCCGTTATATCGGTGCTGAGAAAAGGGATGATGCTAATAATGCAGCCATTCACTCAGCTATTTTAAGTGTAGTTATTTCCTTGGTTCTTACAGTATTTTTCCTTCTTATATTGGAATCCTTATTAAAGGTAATGGGTGCAAGTGAGGTAATGGGATATGCAATGGATTATGGTTTAATCATCTTTGCTTTCACAGCTCCTATTTTAATTCCGCCTATTTTTGGAGGAGCATTTAGGGCTGAAGGGGATGTCAAAAGAGCTACTTTGCCGATTGCAATGGTTGCTGTCGTCAATATGATTTTAGATCCAATATTCATTTACACATTTGGCTGGGGAATTTCAGGTGCAGCTCTTGCAACAGGATTGGCACCTTTCGCTGGTCTTTTAATGATGTTATATTGGATTTTCATTAAAAAGGACACATACTTATCTTATAATAAAAAAGATTTCCATAATAACTTTAAAATGTATAAGGATATTCTAGTTGTAGGAATTCCAGCAAGTTTGGAACAATTGATTATGGCTGCTCTCGCGGTTACCGTCAATTATATGCTCACTTTGGTTTCAGGTCCAACTGCTGTGGCTGTTTATACTGCTGGATGGAGAATCATATCATTAGGATTGCTTCCAGCTATTGGTGTTGGAACTGCAGCAATCACTGTTGCAGGTGTTGCATACGGTGCTAAAAAGTATGAAAACATCAGAACTGCATGCAGATATTCCGTTAAGTTAGGATTAATCTCATCCATTATAGTTTGCATATTGCTCTTTGTATTTGCTAATCAAGTGGCATTCATATTCTCATATTCAGAGGCAAGCTCACATCTTGAACCGTTGATCGCTTCATTCATACAATTGATGTGCCTATTCATATTGTATGTTCCATTCGGTGCAAGTGCAGGAAATGTATTCCAAGGATTAGGAAAAGGAACAACTTCCTTTATTTTAACCACATTCAGGGAATTTGTACTTGTATTGATTTTCGCATACCTTTTAGGATTTGTATTCAATATGGGAGAGCGTGGAATTTATTACGGTATGCTTTTAGGTGGTTTCATTGGTTCCGTAATAGCTTATGGATACATTGAACTTTATGTGGACAGATTGATTAAGGGAAAGGTTAAAGGAAGCGACATTTAGCTTTAACTTTCCTTATTTTAATTAATTTTTCTATTTTTTTATTTTCATTTTCTTTCCTAGTTTATTTTTATTTAAAATACTTAATCTGGTAATATAAACTTTTTTAAATGATTTGATACAAATTAATTAATAGAAAAATATTTTATGATTTTATAATTTTTTTAGGCGGTTAATTTAATATGCAAAAAGTAATTAATTCTCATTGTCACATTTATCCCGATAAGATTGCAGCAAAGGCTGTTAAGGGGATACGTGATTTCTATGACCTTCATATGTCTTTAAATGGGACTGTAAACGACTTGATTGAAGATGGAAACAAGGTAGGTGTTGTTCATTATCTTATACATTCAGTAGCAACAACTCCAAAGCAAGTTCAATCAATCAATGAATTTATCAGTTTTGAGGTTAAATCCCATCCAGAACTTTTCACTGGTTTTGGAACATTGCATCCAGATAGTGAAGACATTGAAGGGGACTTGGATTACATTATTGAACTTGGTCTTAAAGGCGTAAAGGTTCATCCTGATTTTCAGCAATTTGCCTTAAATGAGGAAAAGGCATTTAGAATGGGAGAAGCAATCAATGAAAGAGGATTGCCTATCATGATTCACTGTGGTGATTTCAGATATAATTATTCCAATCCAGAACATCTAAAGCCATTCCTTGAAGAGTTTCCAGACATCACTGTTATAGGCGCGCATTTTGCAGGATGGAGCATGTGGGAAAAGGCAACTGAAGAATTAGCTGGAACTCCTAATTTATTTGTAGACTGCAGTTCAAGCTTATATGCATTGTCTCCTGAAACTGCAAAGGACTTGATTCATGCCTATGGTGCAGATAGGGTTCTATGGGCTACTGATTTTCCAATGTGGGAATCAACAAGCGAGATGGAAATGTTCAATAAGATTGATTTAACAGAAGAAGAAAGAAATTTAATTCTTTATGAAAATGCAGCTAAACTTTTAGGTTTAAAATAAAAATAAAATATTTGATTATAATCTTATTTTTATTAATTCTATTTTTTCTTATTTTTATGGTTGATATCATGTTTGATGTAGAAGCTATTGAAGCAGAATATTTCACTCTAGATGAGTTTGAATTCAAAAATGGAGAAGTCTTAAAGGATGCAAAAGTGGAATACATCACCTTTGGAACTCCAAAATATGATGATAATGGAATCATTTCAAATGCTGTAATTTACTTCCACGGTTCAAGCGGCAGCTGTTACTCTGCAAGACGCATTTCTGAAGATATGGGAAGTGGAGAGATATTTGATACAGATAAGTTCTTCTTCATATCAGTCAGTGCTTTAGGATGTCCAGGTTCTTCCAGTCCATCAACAACTGGGCTTATGAATAGGTTTCCAGAGTATGATGTGGAAGATATGGTTAATTTCCAAAAGCAGTTCATTGAAGAGAAATTTGGCATCACTCATGTGAAAGGGCTAATTGGAAACTCCATGGGAGGATTTGAAGTATTGACTTGGGGATGCGTTTATCCGGATTCTGTTGACTTCATCATTTCTCTTGTAAGCAGCTTTAAGGTAGGTGGACATAACTTTGCATTAAGCAAGATCATGAACAATATTTTGGAATCAGACCCTGATTATAATGATGGAGCTTATGATTTGCCGCTTTCAGACTCATTGAAGAGAAGCTTAAAGCTTTCATCAGATGCAATGTATTGCTATGGATTGTCAAGAGAGGAATACAGAAACAATATGACAAATGATGAAATTGAACTTGCTATGGCAGAATTTGCAGAGGAAAGCTTAGAGGAAGACCCTAACGATTTGATTTATATGAATAACTCTTCTCTTGATTATGATTTGACAGACCAGTTGGAAAATATAACCGCTAAAGTATTGATTATAGCGATTAATCAGGACCAATACTTCCCACCAAATCTTGATGCAATTCCAATGAGCAAAATGATTAAGGATAATAAGTTGCTTATTTTTGACTCTTGCATGGGTCATGTCGGTTCTAATGAATTGTATAAGGTAAAAGAAGATTTGGAAGAGTTCATTAAGGAATTTAGGGATAATTAATCAATCTTCTAATTTTAGAATTTTTTAATTTTTATTTAGAAAAACATTATAATTTAAAAAAACATAGTTTAATTAAGAATTAGTAAAGGAATAATAAGGGATTAATATGTTAAGCGTTAAAGTTGAGGATTATGGCGAAACTGAAGATCAAATGCACTATGTAACATATAGAGTGTCTGACTTAAGTGAAAAGGAATTGGATTTTTTATTGAATAACTTGGAAGGGGAAACCATTGTGGAAGATGGTGATTTGCTCCTAAATATATTCTATTCCAGAAAATTCTTCCCATTTGCTTCAGATGATGCACATTTTAAGCTTGAAGATTTCATTAAAAGGGAAGAGATTGAAATGACTTATTTCATTGCAAGCTTCTTGGAAGACATGAAATGAGTTTTTTTAAATCATTGCATTATATGCTTTTAATTAACAAAGGGGTATAAAATGAAAAATGACTTGTTTGAATTGACAGCATCCAGAAGGTCTGTCTGCAAATATGATGGTGAACCTATAGATCAAGAGATACTTGACGAGATTATGAAGGTTGCTCTTACAGCACCATGTTCATTTGGTCATCGTCCAGTAGAATTTGTAGTGGTGAAAGACCAAGATACCATAAGAGAGTTAGCTACTTGCAAAAGTTTAGGGGGCAGTCAAATTATTGGTGCAAGTGCAGTTGTAGTTGTAATGGTCAATCTTAATCGTGGGGAATTTTGGATAGAAGATGGTGCAATCGCTTCTTCATATATTCTTCTTGCAGCTGAACAGTATGGTCTTGGAGCTTGTTGGGTTCATATACGTAATAGAATGGGTAAGAGAAAATCTTCAGATGAGGAAATTCGTGAACTTTTGGATATCCCAGATGATTTTGCAGTTTTAAACCTTGTAGCTATTGGGGGAAAAGGTGAATTCAAGCAAGGTTATACAGAAAAAGACTTTGATAAAAGCAAAATTCATTTAGAAAAATATTAATTTTTTAACTATTTATTTTTTAAATTTTTATAAAAAAAGAGGATGATAAAAAGAAATTTTCTTTTTATCTAGTTGTTTATTTACTATTTTTATTTAGATGCTTCAAGCATTCTTTCTACAGCATTGATTGATTTTTCAGCTATTTCTTCAGGGACAATGATTTTAGGCTCTTCATTGATTAAGCAATCCCTTACCTTTTCCAATGTGTGAAGTTTCATGGTTTTGCAGATAGCTCCTTCAAGCAATGGGTAGTAGGTTTTGTCTGGACACTCTGATTTAAGTCTTGTAATCATGTCAACTTCAGTTCCAATGACAAATTCCTTATCAGGGCTGTTTCTTACGTGAGCTAACATTCCACCAGTACTTAAGACATAATCTGCCATTTCCTGAACCTCTTTATTGGATTCAGGGTGAATTAAGATGTCTACACCAGGATATTTTTTCCTTGCATCCTCAATGTCCTCTTTGTGGAATAACTTGTGAACATAACAGTGTCCGTCACCTGGAATAGGAATGATCTTTTTGTCAGTAAATGGCTGTACGAATTCTCCAAGATTGGTGTCAGGTCCAAAGAGAATTGTGTCTTCTTCTAAACTTGCTACAACCTTTTTGACATTTCCAGAAGTACAGAGAATGTCTGATTCAGCTTTTGCTTCACCAAGACTGTTTACATATAAGCAGACTGCAGCATCAGGATATTTTGCTTTTGCTTCTCTAACTTGCTCTCCAGTAAGCATGTGTGCCATAGGACATTCTGCATCAATGTCTGGGATTAGAACTTTTTTATCAGGGTTTAGCATATATGCGGTTTCTGCCATAAAGTCCACTCCGCAGAAGACAATGATGTCCCTGTCTTCCACTTCTGCAGCCTTATTACATAATTCTAAAGAATCACCAAGGAAATCAGCTATTTCCTGGATTTCTTTTGGTTGGTAGTTATGTGCGAGAATAATCGCATTCTTTTCTTCTTTCAATTGAATAATTTCTTTCTGTAATTCATTTGTCATTATTATTCCCCTTTTTTCAACATATAATAAGTATAAATTTATAATTATATTATCTTTTAGTTTCTTAACATAAAAAATTAACGATTGTTATTATAATCCATTGGATTGTTTCTTCTATATTCATCTGCCAATCTGTTAATATTCTCCTGGATTCTTATTTTTCCACAGTCTATGTATTTGTATTTTGTAATCCAATAGCTCACTTCAACCTTAGGTCCCCATTCACTGTAATCTTTAGAAAGGAATGTGGTCTTATCGTTGATTACCCAATCATAGGAAAACATTATATCATCAAGGTCCTTTTTGAACTCGTCTAAATTCATTCCATGAGGCAATACGGCTATTACTCTTAATCTATGGTCTTCATTTGGCTTGAATAGTTGATAAGTGGTTTTTGATAAGACAGAGTTTGGAATGGTTATTTCGTAATTGTCTTGATTGATTATGGTTGTGTTTCTCATACCCACTTTTTTGACTGTTCCCTTAAAGCCATCAACTTCAATGACCTCGCCAATCTTAACTTTATTGTCTCCAATGACAAAAATTCCTGAAATAAAGTTTGAAACTATGTCTTGGGATGCAATACCTATTGCGATACCTACTACTCCTAAACTGATTACAATACTTTCCAGATTGATTCCCAAAACATTCAATATCCATGCGAAGGCTACAACGATAACTAAGTATTTAACGATGTCCTTCAATAAATAATGGGCAGTGACATCAAACTCAAACATTTCTTCTACTTTGCTTAGGAATCGATCACTTAGCCTTATGATAATCATTCCACCAATTATTATAAGCAGAATGTAAATAAGATTATTAATGGCCATATGATGCTCTATTATTCCTACTATATTAGAAACATAACTCATTTTTCCACCTTTATCGTTTAATTAAAGCATTTCATTGTTTATTCAAAATTATTCATTGTTTACGGTTAGAATATTCCTAAAGTTAATAGTTGTTTTATCTTTTCCGATATTTATTTCTGTAAAGTCATTGGCCACAACAGTATTTTCAAATATCTCTTTTGCTTCATCCTTGATGTTTAAGTCAGTAGTGTATCTTGTGCTTATGTGGGTAAGTACCAATAGTTTTACATTTGCCTCTTTAGCTATTTCTGCAGCTTCCTTTGATGTGGAATGGCAGTTTTCAATTGCCTTGTCCTTGTCTGCATCTTCATAAGTTGCTTCATGAATCAAAACATCACTGTCACGAGCAAGTTCAATAAGCTTTTTGCATGGTCTTGTATCTCCAGAGTAAGTGACTTTCTTTCCGGCTCTCGGAGGACCCAATACCATTTCTGGCTTGATTATCTGTCCATCAACTTCCACTTCTTGGCCGCTATGAAGCTTTCCAAAAGCAGGGCCTACAGGAACGCCAAGTTCAATAGCCTTTTCCCTTAGGAAACGAGGCTTTTTCTTTTCGTAAATTGAGTAAGCAAGATTTTCAATATTATGCTCTGCAATTATTGATTTGATGATATACTCATCAGTTTCAACAACTGTTCCTTCATCAATTTCATGAATGTTGATATTGAAGTTAATTTGGAAATATCCATAGCTGGAAATTGTATAGATTATCTTTCCTAATCCTTTAGGTCCATAAATGTCTAAATCTTCCTCTCTTCCTCGAAATCCCATAGATTGGATTAGTCCTGCCAAACCTAAAATATGGTCTCCATGAAAATGGGTGATGAATATCTTGTCTATTTTCATAGGGCTTATTTTAGCATAAGTCAATTGCCTTTGTGTTCCTTCTCCACAATCAAAGAGAATTGTATCTTTAAAGTATTTTAAAATAATTCCCGCATGATTCCTATATTTTGAAGGTACAGCAGATGAGGTTCCTAAAAATGTTATTTCCATAAAATCACTTAATATCTTAAATGGTTAATAAATTAGTTTTTTCATTGGTTTTTAATTTATTGTCTAACTTATTTTCTAATATCTTATAAACTTGATATTTATACTTGATATTTAT
>JAZNRM010000363.1:0-4643 GCA_045590695.1 Methanobrevibacter sp. | reverse complement strand
TTTTATTATAATATTATAATTATTCAAACTTAAAAAGCATTTAAAAATTAATTAGAAATACTATAAGATTTATTGGAGAGGATTTAATTGACTAAAATATTTATTTCATGTGCACTTCCATATGCAAATGGACCATGTCATTTAGGGCATTTAAGATCCACTTACATTCCAGCTGACATCTATGCAAGATACAACCGTATGGCTGGAAATGATGTATTGATGGTATGTGCAACTGACGAGCATGGTACACCAATTGCTGTAAAGGCAGATGCTGAAGGCAAGGAACCTATTGAGGTTGCAAAACGTTACCATGACATGATTGTAGAAGACATCAATAGCTGTGACATTTCCTTTGATAACTTTGCAAGGACAACTGATGAGATTCACTATAAGATATCACAGGACTTTTTCAAGTACCTTTATGACAAGGGCTTGATTTATGAGGAAACCATCCAACAGCTTTACTGTGAAAACTGTGAAAAGTTCCTTCCAGACAGGTATGTTGAAGGAATCTGTCCTGTCTGCGGTGCAGAAGCAAGGGGAGACCACTGTGAAGTTTGTGGAAGAGCATTGGACCCTATTGAACTTGTTGAACCAAAATGCTTGACTTGCGGTAACACTCCAGTCATTCGTGACAGTACACAGTACTTCTTTAAGTTAAGTCATTTCCAAAAACCTCTTGAAGAATACATAAGCACAAACCCATACTTGCCTCCAAATGTAAGGAATTATGCTCAAAACTGGTTGAAGGAAGGTCTTCAGGACTGGATCATGACCCGTGACATGAAATGGGGTATTCCAGTTCCTTTGGAAGGTGCAGAAGGAAAAGTCATTTACGTATGGGGAGAAGCATTTATTGGTTACATGTCCTCTGCTGCAGCTTGGTCCAGAAGAACAGGCATTCCATGGGAAGACTATTGGAACGGACACGTTGTTCATTTCATCGGTAAGGATATCATTTACCACCACTCATTGTTCTGGCCTGCAATGTTGCTTGGACGTGACTGCAAATTGCCTGATGACATCTTCGCAGGAGAGTTCCTCTCACTTGAAGGCAGAAAGATGTCCACCAGTAAAAACTGGGTTGTTTGGGTAGCAGACTTCGTAAAGGACTTTGATTCAGATTTATTAAGATACTATCTCACAATCAACGCTCCATTGAATAAGGACACTGACTTCTCTTGGGATGAGTTCCAAAGAAGAGTTAACGATGAATTGGCAGATGTAATCGGTAACTTCCTCCACAGAACATTCACTTTCACCAATAAGTTCTTTGATGGAAAAGTTCCTGAATACAAGAACCCATCTGAAGCTGACTTGGAATTTGAGCAAGCAATCAGGGAATTGCCTGATAAAGTCGGTGATTTGATTGCTGACATGAAATTCAGAGAAGGATTAGTCGAAATCATATTGACTGCTAAGAAAGGTAACAAGTACTTCAATGACCAAGAGCCATGGAAAGCTGTTAAAGAAGACATGGAAAGAGCTTCAAACTGCTTATACTTATCCAATCAATTATGTAAGGCAATGGCTGTACTCTTAAAGCCATATATTCCAAACAAGGCAGATGCAATCTGTGAAATAATAAACATTCCAACTGAAAACACTTGGGATGATGCGAAAGTCTTTTTGGAAACCGGCCATGAAATCAACAAGGCAAAACCATTATTTAAAAAGATTGAAGATAAAGTGATTGAAGAGCAAAAGGAAAAATTATACAAGAATTTAGAGACTCAAGAAAATGAATCTAAAGATGATAAAAAAGAAGAAAATAAGAGTAAAGAGTCTAAAGATGATGAAGGTGAAAAAATGGATTTAATTAGTATTGACGAATTTGCTAAAGTGGAAATTAAGATAGGTAAGATTTTAGAATGTGAAAAGATTGAAAAATCCAACAAGTTATTAAGAACTCAAATTGATATCGGTGACAAAACCATTCAAGTAATTGCAGGTTTAGGTAAAAGATACGCTCCTGAAGATTTAGTGGGCAAAAGGGTACCTGTTGTAACCAACTTAAAACCTGCTAAACTCATGGGTGAATTATCTGAAGGAATGATCATGGCTACTGAAAGTGCAGCTATCTTAACTCCAGATGATTGTGAAATCGGCGAATTATTAATGTAATTTGCCTTTTTCTTTTATTTTAGAATTGATAAGTGAATCTTTATATTAAACGAAATTTAATTTATAATATCCTAAAAAATTATAGGTTATTGGCGGCAAACCTATAAAAGTCCTCACGGTGATATTATGGATGAATCATTGATGATAACAGAGTCTGAAAAATTTCTAAATCAAATAGAGAAGGAAAGATTAGATTTAACTAATCTAAAGAATGATTTTAAGGATTTAGAGTCATTCTTAGAAATCTATGAACTTCTCAAGTCTAATTTGGATAAGCTTCAGGAAATGAAGGAAAGCATGGATGAAAGCGGTTATACTGCTCCATTCAGATCCTTAAATCGTTATGGTTCACGTGTAAGTGAGGATGTTGATTTTGAGGAATTAGGTGAAATCAGCCGTCACAATCAAATCTTCAGAAACAAGGCATCTGCCAAGAAAAACAGTTTTGATAGGGTAAAGTATGCCATTTCAGCTCATAGAATCGCATTAGGCAATCTTGAGGAATATGCTAAGATAAGATGCAAGGACTGCAAGAAGTCCTATCGTGTAAGCAGTTTCCTCGACAATGGAAAGGTATGCAAATGCGGTTCATCTAATTTTGAATTCAAGATAAACCATTCTGGTGTTCATAGACTTGAAATAATCCCTTATCTTCCATTGTCTGGTAATTACATGGTATTGATGTCAGGGCTCTCAAGCTGGGGAAGAGAATCATTCAAAAGGGTTCTAAACATCTTGAAACAGCAAAGGAGAGGAGTTGTTAAGACAGTAACTCCTATTGTCAAGTATAAGGAAAACGGCAGAACAATCACCAAAAGGGTTCCTCTTGACAGTGAATTTGCAGACAGCTATGAGGATGAGCTTAGAAGAAGATTCGGTAAGGGAGTTCGTATTGAAAGATTGGAATTCCATAGGACCAAGCCTACTATCATCAATGACAAACATACATGCACTAATTTGGCTCTTGCTTATGTAAAACATGCTGAAGATATTGTGGAGCGTCATGGAGAAGCTATTTTTGAAGACAAGATCAAGGATTTGAACAATCTTAAAATATATGACGAGATAATATATTCAGTCAATCTTGAAAAGCCAGAATTCATTGATTCAAGCGATTTGGAGGATTGGAGAAAGGACAAGATCAACAAGACCCTTGAAGAGTTAGGTTTAATAGACAAGTTCGGCCATTTGGACAGAGGATTGAAAAAGGACCTAAAGGAAAGGGAAAAGATAAAGACAAAGATCTTTGCAGATATAGCTCCAACATTGATATTGTGGGACATTTCCAAATACTACTTATGCACTTCACAAGACAGGCGTAAGCGTTACGGTTCACCTTTCCCATACATTCGTGGAGACATTGACAGGCAACAGCGTAAGGTATTCCAGAATCCCCACACTCAAGTGGTGAACCTTTTAAGGGAAAAGGAAAAGGAGCACATCTTATCTGTTCCAGATATGGATTTGCTGTTGCATAAGAAGTTCAAGTTTGAAGGAAAAATAAAGAACCTCAACATAAAATTGAATTATGCTGCTGTAGGTCCAGCTATTGTATTCACTAACTCCAATTATAGCATTAAGGAAGTTTCATACGCATTTAAAGTAGGCGAAAAGAGCATTAAGCGTGAAATAAATAATATGAAAAGCATTAAAAAGCCAAACACTAAACGTTCCAGAGACTTTATTGATTTGGTAAAGAATAAATCTTAACTTTTCCTTAGGGAGATCTTTTTATGGTTGAAGACTTTGATGAATTTGACGATTTTGATGATGAGTTCGATGAGGATTTCGAGGACCTCGATGATTTTGAGGATTACGATGATTTCGAAGACTTCGACGATGAGGAAATAGATTTTGACAATCTTGATATCGAGTCAAAGGAAGAGTTGGATATCTTTGATGAAAAGCCTTTGGAATTGGATTCTGATTATGACATCAATGCTGTTGAAGTTCATATTTCAACACAGCTCACATCCCAAAAGATTATTCAATTGATGGACACTTATCCCTCTTTGAAGAGAATCACTTGTCCTCAAAGCATTTACAATAGGATTTCCCCTGATTACATTAAGGCTTTAGACAATTTAGGGGTTTCAATTGAGATAAAATATAATTGGGGAAAGAAGAAATATTCCATGACTCAAATCAATCAGGTGGTTGACCTATTCAATGAAGGTAAACGTTCTGATGAAATCGCTTCTGAACTTGACATGCCAATAGCTAATGTGAATTACATCAAATCAAAGTATTTCGATAAGATAAATGTTAAGCATTATAAAAGAAAGTATGATGATGAGTGCAGGCAAAAGGTAAAGTCCATGAGGGAAAGTGGAATGAAACCTAAAGAAATTTCTAATGAACTCAATATTCCTGTAAGATCTATTTACTATATTTTGAATAAAAAATAATTTTTTCAATTTTTAATTTTTTCATGATTTTTGAATGAAAAATTCTATTTTCTATGCTAAATTTTAGCAAAAAAATTTAACATGATAATTTTTTAAGAGATTATTAATATT
>JAZNRM010000362.1:0-2458 GCA_045590695.1 Methanobrevibacter sp. | reverse complement strand
ACTCTTTTTATAGTTTTTTAATAGAAAATTAACTCTTTTGATTTTTCAACATCTTGAGATAATTCTAAAAACTCTTCAAATGAAGAATCTATTTTTTCATACAATTGACTTAAATCCATATCAATTACATCCTGAGTGGATAAGTCAATACGGATTGTAGCAGATGCCCCGGGCATTCCTACAGCAGGTATTGTAATGATTCCAAAGTCCTTCAATAAAACCATAGCCCATAGGAAACAGCAATCCTTTTTTGAAAGCTCTGTTTCAACATTTAGCTTTTCTATTTGGTTTTTCAATGAATCTTCACTTACCATAACACCGGTCGGTGTCTTTTCAAACATCTCATACTTTTTGCTAAGCAATTCATAGAACTCTTCTTTTCTGGAAATTGCTTTAACCAAGTTTTCTTCAGTGTAATTCTTGATTCCATTCACCATAGCTAAAATCAATGGAGGTTGAGCTTCAAGACCGAATTGATTGGCCTTAACCTTTATTTCATCAATCAACTCCTTTCTACCTGCCATCAATCCGCCTCTTGGACCCGGCATTAGCTTATCTGTACTGGTAACAACCAAATCCGCTCCAAGTTCTGTTGCCTTCGCTTGATTGAAAACAGCAGTTCTAAGCCTTGCACCTGAAGCGTCATCAACAAGCACAGGAATGTCTTTTTCATGAGCCAAATCAATGACTTTCTTAAAGAGTTCCTCATCTATGACCTTATGATCCATTGTTGAACCAGTTACAACAACCAATGAAGTGTTATCAGGAATAGTGAACTTATCGATGTCAACGAATTCATCATAGCTTGCCCCTACTATTGCACAAGATCTTGGAATGGATGGGTGAGCTGGAAATTCAGCTAGGAAATGGCTTACATGGTCCCCTTCATTCACCAAAGCCAAAATGCTTGCCAAGATTCCGGAACTTGTCCTGTTAACTGCCAAGACCTTCTCTCCTCCAAGATGGTCTTTACCCACAATCTGGAGCTCATCTTCAAAAATAGCTGGACCCACATAAGTTTCCAAGAGATCCAATTCATCATCACTTGCTATAAAGCCACCGGAAAGCCCAGTGACATCATATAAAGAATCCCTTCCCTTGTCATTAATTATTTCCTTAATGATTTTCAATGCAGATTCCCTTTTCTTTACTTCATCCAATGAATTATTGACAATCATGATAAAACCTTAAAAAATTCTAAAAACATAAAAAGTAACTAAAAAAAGTGAATTAAATTATAAATTAAATTTAAAAATAGATAAATAAATCCAATAATGGAATTATAAAAGAAAAAGAATTAAAAAGAAATTAGTCTAAAAGACTTAATTCGAAATCAGAGAATGATTCAATGATTACTTTTAAATCCTTTTCACTGATGTCCATTTGGGTAAATTCCTCGCCTTCAGAATAAGCGTATTCTGCATGAACGATGTTTCCATCTGGACTGGTGTATAACATAACGAAGTCTTCTTGCTTTTCAGGATTTTTGGTAGGTAAACTGATAGTGAAAGAAAGACCTAATTGATTGAAGAATTTTTCTTTTTCCTCTTCATCCTTATTGCATTTTTTTAATTTTCTAATTCTTGATTTTAATTTCTTTTCAGCTGCTTCTGCAATATCTGCCATTTTATCACCAAAATAAACGTAAATTCTTAAAATAATCAATCTGATAAAAATTAAATTAAACTAATATGTAACTAATAAAATTAATTAATATAGATTATTATCATATTTAAAATAATTAGTATATAAATATTTAGTTATTATCATTTGCATTATCATTTGCATTATTATTTGAAAACATTTTAGTCATAAGATTAATCATAAAGACTGTTTCCTTCACTGTCCATAGCTACAATGAGTGGGCCGAATGAATCCACATCCAAATCCCAAATGGCTTCAGGCATTCCAAGATCCAGCCAATTGACTCCTTTTATTTCATTTACCTTATCAACATACAATGCTGCACAACCACCAGTTGCCACAACATATACTGCATTGTTTCTCTTTAGGGCTTCCCTAACAGAATCGTCCATTCCACCCTTACCAATGATGATCTTAGCACCCATATCCAAAACATCCGCTTCATATGGATTCATTCTCATGGAAGTTGTTGGACCTACAGCAACCATCTTATATTTTGGTTCTGAATCATCTTTATTTTCTTCTTCCTGAATAATAGGTCCGGCATGGAATAAGACTGCCCCTTCAATGTCAATTGGAGCTCCCTCTTCCAATATTCTTTTATGGGCTTGATCTCTTGCAGTCAATATCTGACCGGAGATTGCAATAACATCTCCAGCTTTTAGCTTATCAATATCATCATCAGTAATTGGGGTTTTTAATTCTATCATGAATTCACCAAATAAATTTTATAAAAGTTTGAAACTTAAAATCATATTTTTAAAAAGTTCAAAATTAAATAGAATAAGTTTTATATAAAAAATTTCATATATTA
>JAZNRM010000361.1:0-3928 GCA_045590695.1 Methanobrevibacter sp. | reverse complement strand
GATTAGCTATAAAATCTTTTAATTTAATTTTTTTTTTTAATTTTTAATTGATTTCTTTATTTTATTTTAGGATTTAAAGAAAGAATATTCATCCAATGATTTAATTCATCTTAATTATATTTCATGGTTATAGAAATTTCTTCAATGACATCTTAAGGCACCATAACCATTTTCAAACTAATATCTAACAGGCGGTGATTTTATGACTCATTACACTAAATATAAATGCAAGAAATGTGATTCAACATTCGTCAACTATGACCAATTTTTTTATTTAAATCCAAAAACCAATGAAATCAATATAGAAAATAGGGTTTTGATGGCAATTGAAGAAAGTGAATCTTCACCTTTAGTGGGCAATATAATAGAAACCTATTGTGGAAACTGCAATAAAAAGGTAATAATTTATGAAATTAATCCATTTGAATCAAGATATGGTGCTTGTTCATCAATTAAAACACTGAAGGATAGCCTAAATAGACAATACGAGTTTATCCGAGAAAAATATGAAAAGGCAGTTGAATTGAATAAAATCATTGAGAATAGGATGGAAATTGAGGTTTATGACTTTATTCTGGAAAATGAAAAATACTTTAGGGAATTGCTTGAGGAATTGATTGATTCCAATGGAAAGTTTGAGAATCTGAAGTCAAAGCTCAATAAGATAATCATCTATCTTGAATATTTCATAGGCACATACATAAACAGCATTACAATCATCAGCATCATATATGGAAGCTATTTCTATACTTTGAATGATGAAAGATTCAAAAGGGACATTTGCCCCAATTGCCAAAATGAGATCTCATACATTACTGAAGATGAGATATGCCCTATTTGCGGTGGAGAGTTGAAAATCGAAGATAAGATTTATATCGATTGAATTCTCCATATTTTTTATTTATTTTAATATTGTTTTTTTTAAAAAAAAACTAATCTACTTTTTAATAATTTTAATATTGTTTTTTTTTAAAAAAAAACTAATCTGCTTTTTAATAATTTTAATATTGCTTTCTTTAAAAAAATAAGATTTCCTTAAAACATAAAGAAAAAAAAAAAACTAATTTTTAAGTTAATATATTCAATAAAAATGGAATATTTTAAAAAAAAACAAATCACTCATAAAAATTGATTATGATTTCTAGGAAATTGTTAAAATAATTCTCAAGAGGACCTAACTTATGGGAAAACCTCTTGAATCCTTTAATTTCCTCACAATCAAATGCCCTTAAGAGAACAATAATAGCAACGTATATTATTGGACAGATGATCAATCCTAAGATTAACCCTAAACTATCATTAGGCAATAGAAGTGAAGGAATTATCATTATCAATGATGCAACCAATACCTTGAATAGAAATTTATATGGAGGCTTGGTTTTTGTAAGATTGAACTGTATCAGAAACATTGGAACAGTCATGGCAAATGAAGCGATTGAAGTTGCTAATGCAGCTCCAACTAGGCCATATTGAGGAATCAAATGCCATCCTAGAATGAATGTGACGAAACATCCGAATATCAATAGGTACAACGGGATTTTTGGATTGCCAATCCCTTGAACAATGCTAGCGGAAATTGAATATATGGAATAGAATGCCATGCCAAGCACCAAAATGGACAATGCGCTAAAACCATTCATATATTCAGGATGAGCAAAAAACAATAATCCCAATATTTCCCTAGAGAATATGGCAATTCCCAAAGACATTGGGACAATGAAAAATAGCCCATACTTGTATGATTCTTCAACATATCTTTGAAGCAAAAAGTTGTTATTGATTGCAAAGGCTTCTGAAGCTGCAGGCAAAATTGATGTGGCAATGGAACTGGAAATGATTAAGGGCAACCTAGCAATCGGATCAGCTACACCAAAATAACCTATAACTCCAGTTGTTAAGAATACTCCCATAATGAAAGTGCAGATGCTATAAATCCCCATTTCAGCCAATCCTGTGATTGAAACTGGAATGGCAAATGTAACCAACTTTCTAGCCAAATCCAGCTCATCCTTAAATGAGAATTCGAAATTCTCATTAGGCCTAGGCAAATACTTGCCCATATATCTCTTAAATATATAAATGGCTGAAATCGATGAAACTGCAAACCCAATCACTGAACCTAAAACAGCCCCAAAAGCAGATAACCCTATCAGAACAAAACCAGTGGCAGCTAGAATCATCACTATTTGCTCAATGGCACGGGTATACAATATATACTCCATTTTATATACTCCTTGAAATGCTCCTCTAAATCCTCCAACGATTACACTGAAAGGGGTTATCAAACCAACCGCCTGCAAAGGAAGCAAGGCAATAGGTTTTCTGTAGAATTCATAAGCAAGCCACGGGGCTACAAAGGCAATCATGACAAATCCAAAGAACAGACCTAATACTACCATAATCTTTAAAGCCGTGAAAACGGTTTGCCTAGCCAAATCCTCTTCATTTAAGCCGTTATACTCTGAAATATATTTTGCAATTGCCGGAGGCAAACCTCCTGCAGATAGAATTTGAAATATGCCTTGAAGAGGAGTTGTTAATGTGAATATTCCATTTGCAGAAGGCCCCAATAAGGAAGCCATCAAATATTTGTATATGTACCCTCCAACACGGAAAATGACATTCCCAACAAGTATCAAGGCACTGTTCTTAACTAGTTTAGAGCTCATCATACCACTCAAAAAAGCTGAAATCACAACAATGTTCATTAGACAATGAAAATAATATAATCACTAATTGAAATCATAAACAATGTTCATTAGACAATGAAAATATTATGACCATTAATTGTTCAAACTGACTATATGCTCATTGACAATTGGAATTGAAAGCTCATATGAATCCTCATCTTTAGACTTGGAAAATTGGAAATCCAGGGAATTCAAAATCTCCTCAACTAGCTTGATGTTAAAGCTTCCCTTGTTGAGAGAGGAATTCACCTTTGTGAATGTCAAATATGCATTTTTCCTTTTCTTTCTTAAGCTGATTGAAATATCATCACCTGCAAAAATGTTATAAGCAAACTCATAGAGGATAATTCCAAGAAATGTCAAAGAGCCTATATTGATATGAACATCATCCAGGTCTGTTTTATAATTCAGATTTAAACTTTTGTCATTAGAGATATAATTCAGACATTCCTCAATGTAATCCTTTACGCTTATGTTCAATAAGTCGAAGTCCCTATCAATATACTGATGGATTAAGAGCAGAACATTGATTCTCCTTTTGAAATTCTCAAGAATAATCTTTTTATCCAATCCTGACTTTAAGCTGTAATCCATTATCCTTATAAACAAATATAAAAGGTCCTTTATAAATACATGGGAGTCATTCAATAATTTCTCTTCAGACTTTTGAGTTTTTTCCAGCTTCCGATTCACTTCTGTAATCTTGCTTAAGAGAACATCCAATTTGGTTAAGTTACCTTTAAGCATATTTTCATTGCGAATCCTATCTGTATTGTCCTTTAAAAACCCAATATAATCAAGATTTTCACCATTTTCATTGAATTCCCCTTCAATAATGAAATTTATGTACTTTTCCCTATTCATTTCACTAATGATCCTAATGTTTGTATTGATTGTGTCATAGTTTTTGGAAAAATTGCTAAGCTCTGATTTGAAATCTTCAATATCCAAATCTGATATATACTTTATAAAATCAATCCTGCTGAGATTATCAGAATCATCACTGGACTGTCCTTCAAATCCACTGCCAATTGAACCAACACCAAAATCATCACTGGACTGTCCTTCAAATCCACTGCCAGATGAATCATCACTTAATCCATCACTGGCATAAATTGTAAATACACTTAAATCATCATTGAGGGAATCACTGATTTCCAAATCCTCATCCAAATCATTGGAATCCATGCTATGGCTCAAATCATCAGGATTCAAATCGAGAATGTTGAATATTCCTT
>JAZNRM010000360.1:0-3998 GCA_045590695.1 Methanobrevibacter sp. | reverse complement strand
AATTAAAAGTATTTAAGTGTTTCTTTTTGATTTTAAAAGGTTAATTTATATTAAGTTAGTATTAAATATTAATAATGTTAGTTTCTAACTTTTAAAATTTTAAATAAAATAAGAGGTGACACATTTGAGCGATAAAATAGTTATATCCCCAACATCTCGTCAAGAAGGTCATGCGGAATTAGTCATGGAAATTGACGATGAAGGGATCGTTACCAAAGGTAGATACTTCAGTATCACACCTGTCAGAGGCTTAGAGAAAATGGTTACAGGTAAAGCACCTGAAAGCGCACCAGTTCTTTGTCAAAGAATCTGTGGGGTATGTCCAGTACCTCATACAATGGCATCTGTTGAAGCAATGGATGACTCTTTAGACATTGAAATTCCAAAAGCAGCTGCATTGTTAAGAGAATTAACAATTGCATCTTCTAACTTAAACAGTCACGCAATTCACCATTTCTTAGTTGCTCCTGACTTTGTACCTGAAGATCTTTTCAAAACTGCAGTAGACAGTGTTGGAACTATTAGGAAAACAGCACAATATGTTGTAGATATGGTAGCTGGTGAAGGTATCCACCCATCTGATATCAGAATCGGTGGTATGGCAAGAAACTTATCTGAACTTGCACGTAAAAAATTATACACCAGAATGAAAGCATTAGTTCCTGTTGTAGACAACCACGTTGAATTAATGACTAACTTAATCCTTGAAAAGGACATTCCTGAAGGATTAGGTGCAATTAATGCTCCTGTATTTGCAAGTGATGTTATTTACGGTAAAAGAGAATTCTTCGATCTTGACAGATTTACTGAAATTGTACCAGAATTATGGTATGATGACCCAGAAATCGGTAAAAGAGCATGTACTACTGTACCATTATACGATGGTTTAGCAGTAGAAACTGGTCCTAGAGCAAGATTAGACAAATTCCAAGGCTACAAAGAAAAAGGTGTTGTAGCTCAACACTTAGCAAGAGCTCGTGAAATGAAAACTTACCTTTCCAGAGCAATTGCTCTCTTAGATGAATTAGACACTGCTGCTAATACCCTCGCAGATTTCGACCCAAGAGGAACCAACAAATTAGGTATCGGTGTAGTAGAAGCTCCTAGAGGAACTGATATTCACATGGCACAAGTAAAAGACGGAAAAACCGCTTTCTACAGTGCATTAGTACCAACTACTTGGAACATCCCAACTATGGGTCCTGCAACTGAAGGATTCCATCACGAATGGGGACCTCACGTAATCAGAGCTTACGACCCATGTTTATCTTGTGCAACTCACGTAATGGTAGTTGACGACGAAGATGGATCAGTTGTTAAAAACGAAATGGTGAGAATTTAATTTTATAGATTTTAATAGAGAGGAATATTATGCCTTATGATGCAGGAAGATTAGTTGTTGGATGCGGAAACGTATTGTTTAAAGATGATGGTTTCGGTCCAATGGTTATCCATGCTTTAGAAGATTATTTTAAAGAAAACGATATAGAAAAGCCGGAAGACACTCAGTTCATTGATGCAGGAACCGGTGCAACTCATTTCATTTTTTCCATGCCTGATGACAATTGGAAAAAAGTGATTGTGGTTGACGTAGTTGAATGGAATGCAGAACCAGGAACCCTTAAGATTTTTTCACCTTATGATATGCCTAAAGGCAAATATGAGAACGCTCATACTTGGCCTGTTGAAGAGCCTCTTCACGATTTAGTGGATATGGGCATTGAGGTAGTCATTGTAGGATGCAAACCGGCAGAAATCACTGCACCAGATGTTGATATGGGCTTAACAGAGCCAGTGGAGGCAGCAATTCCTAAAGCTATTGAAATGATATTAAATGAACTTTAAAGGGGTTTAGCAATGCTTGATGGATTAAAAAACAAATTAAAAAAATTTTTAGGCCTTGAAGCTAAACCGGACGCAGAAGATGATGAAGCAAAAGCTAAATTAAAACAAGAAATTAAAAGCGAAGTAGAAGCTCAATCAAAGCCGGCTGAAGAAGCTAAAAAAGCGGCTGATGCTGCAGCTGAAGAAGAGGCTAAAAAACAAGCAGAATCATCTGAGCAAATAAGTAAAGAATCTTCAACACAGGAGGTTGAAAAAGTGGCTGACAAACCAAAAATAGGATATATTCACATGAGTGGTTGTACTGGAGACGGTATGTCATTAACTGAAAACTATGACATTCTCTCAACCTTACTCACTGATATGGTGGACATTGTTTACGGAACAACTTTAGTAGATTTATGGGAAATGCCTGAAATGGATTTAGCATTAGTCGAAGGGTCTGTCTGTTTACAAGATGAACACAGTGTAAAAGAACTTATGGAAGTAAGAGAAAAATCAGGATTAGTTTGCGCATTTGGATCTTGTGCTATGACTGGTTGTTTCACCCGTTACGCACGTGGTGGACAATTAGCTCAACCAAAACATGAATCATTTGTACCAATTTCTGACTTAATCAAAGTAGATTGTGCTATTCCAGGATGCCCAGCATCCCCTGAAATTATTGCAAAAGTAGTTGTTGCATTAATTAACGGTGACATGGATTACTTACAACCTATGTTAGACATGGCAGCATGCAACTTAGCATGTGGTTGTGACTTACAAACCAATGTTGTAAGCAAAGCATTATGTTGTGGTTGTGGAACTTGTGTATTAGCATGTCCAACCAGAGCTCTTGAAATGATTGAAGGTAGACCATCCCACAACAAAAACAGATGTATTAAATGTGGTGCATGTACTACTCACTGTCCAAGAACCTGGTTCCCTGCTGAACAAATTAAAAAAGACTTAGGATTATAGGAGGAAGTAAAATGGCATTCGGTACATATAAAGAAGTAGTATCTGCAAGAGCTACTGACAAAGCAATCCAAAAAGTCGCACAAGATGGTGGAATCGTAAGCGCATTATTATGCTACGCTTTAGAAGAAAACATCATTGAAGGAGCTATTGTTGCTGGAGATACTGAAGACGCATGGAAACCTGAACCAACTATTGCAATGACTCCAGAAGAAATCATTGCAGCAGCAGGTACCAAATACACCTTCTCTCCAAACGCAATCAGACTCAAAGAAGCTGTAAGACAATACGGTCTTGAAAAAATCGGAACTGTAGGAACTCCTTGTCAAATTATGGGACTCAGAAAAATGCAATCCTACCCATTTGCTACCAGATTTGTAGCAGATAAACTCGCATTAATCATCGGTATTTTCTGTATGGAAAACTTCCCAAGAGACTCATTAAAAACCTTCGTAGAAGGTAAAATGTACTCTTCCTTAGACAATGTTAACAAAATGGACATTGGTAAAGGAAAATTCTGGATTACCGACCCTGAAAAAGAATCTGGACTTGCATTAAAAGAAACCCACGGATACGAACAAGCTGGATGTAACATCTGTCTCGACTATGTTGCAGAATTAGCTGATGTATCTACTGGATCTGTAGGTTCCCCAGATGGCTGGTCCACTGTATTTACCAGAACTGACAACGGAGCAGACATCTTTACCGCAGCTGTAGAAGCTGGAGTAATCGAAACCAAACCAATGGATGATGTAAAACCTGGTTTAGAATTACTCGAAAAATTAGCTAACGGTAAGAAAGACAAAGGTCAAAAAGAAATCGAAAGAAGAGTCAACATGGGACTTCCAAGTCCTTTCTAAACTCTTCCAAACTTTTAGAAAAAGTTTGATCAAAATTATTTCAATTTTGATACAAATTTTTTCTTTTTTCTTTTTACTTTTTTTTAGGAATTTTTTATTTGTTCGTATTATTTTTAACTATTGTCTATTTATTAACTATTTTTTTACTATTTTTTGCTATGTTTCGTATTTTCTATTTTTACAGCCAAGATTTCAAATTTAATCAAATAATTAATATATAATAAAATAAAAAATTTAATATATATTAATAAAATTTATTTGTCTAAAACTAAATTCAATTTAAGATTATTTGGTGGAATTATGAAAAAATTAAGTAAAGTTTGCATATTGTCAATAATT
>JAZNRM010000359.1:0-5271 GCA_045590695.1 Methanobrevibacter sp. | reverse complement strand
GGAGAGAGAAAATTAATTCTGAAATAATCTTACGTCATTTTGCTAGAAAATAACGTCATTTTTTTCTCAAGTAAAGTCAGCATTATTTATATTTGGAAAAGATTTTTAGAAATCTTTTAAATAGAGTAAATTATATAATATTAATAGTAAATTTTCAATTGGAAAAAATTATTAAGAAATGATATTTATTTGATTTTTAAAGTGTTTTTTATGTTTATTCGTGAATTTGTCCCTTCTGATTTGGCCAGAGTATATCAAATTGAGGTTGAATCCTTTTCCACACCTTATGAATTGGCTATTCTTCAGCAATTGTATGAGATAGGTGCAGGATTTCTTGTAGCTGTTGAAGATGGTGAAATCGTAGGATATATTATTTTTTGGGTAAAAGAAGAAGGATTAGGTCATATAATTGCTCTTGCAGTTGATAGGAAATTCCGCAGGCAGCATATAGCAACCAGATTGCTCATGATGGCAATAAGCATATTCAAGAATATTGATATTCACAGGATAAGCTTGGAAGTGAAATCCCATAATGAAGCTGCAGTCAGTTTCTATCAAAAATTCGGTTTTGAAATTGATAGGAAAGTGCCTAATTATTATGAAGATGGGTCTGATGCTTATGTAATGTTATTCAGAACCAATAAAATCAGTAATTAATAAAATTAATAAATTAAAAATTAATAAATAAAAAATATAATAAATAAAAAATTAATTAATTAAAAAAATAATTTTAATTATTTTTAGTCAAATCCAATTTATAGCTAAGGTTGTTCTCTTTTTTTAATTCGCTTAATTCCTTATTGATTCTTATATACTCTTTTTCAACTTCCAATAAGGATGTAACCAATCCTTCCCTATAGTTGTTCACTTTCTTGGTATCCAATAGGAACTTCTGTTGAGTATATGGTTTAGAGTTGACTATATTTGAAATCTCTTTGTCTTCCAATTCAATATTGATTTCAAGCTTGTTTCTCAAGTTTTCAAAGTCTTCAACGGTTTTTGGTTGATTTTCAATTTCATGCCTATTAATAAGGTTTTGTGTGGATTTCAATTCCTCTAAATCCCTATCTTCATAAGCCTCTTTAGAGCTGTAAAATAAGTTTTCTTCATAATCTGTTGGTTCAAGCAATAAATCTGGGTGGATCTTTCTTATGCACTCCTTGTAAATTGAGTGCAATTGTTTGAAATCCTGTTTTTTGCTTAAATTGTTTTTATGCTCTTCAATAAGAATATTCACTTTTGCAGTTTCTGTTTGCAATTCCAAATCTTCTTCTTTAAACTCATTTTCAATATGGCTTTCGATTTCATTCATATTGAGTTTTGGCTTATTGATTTTGGTTTGATTGATCTTGATTTGATTTTCCTCCAAATCACTCATTTCCTTATTGAATTGATTGGAGGATTGTTGATTAACCATTTTTTTAATCATTTCAATTGTTCTTTTTGTTTTTTTGATTTTAAGCTTATAATCTTTGATCTTGTATTTGTAAACTCCAAATTTCAAGGAATAGTCTGTTTCAATTTCCCTACAGGTGAAATTTATCAAATTATCTTCTTCAAAGAGTTTGCTGGCTAGAATCTCCTTTAAATAGCTTACTTCATCTCTTAAACTATCAATATATTCATCATTTTTTGCATTCTTTTGAGCTTCTGTCATTTTCAAACTCCTTGTATTTATCTGCGTCTTCTTTCCTGCCTATTCAATCTTTTTGGCTTATTTGAAGGATAATCATAATCAGAATAGTATCTTGAATCTATATTCCTATGGAATTGTCTAGGATTTCTGCCATACCTTTCTCTTTGCATTCTTTTCATATATTTCCTTTCCTTTCTTCTTCTTATCCTTCTTTTAATTCTTTTTATTATGCTTCGAACTATCAATAGGATTAGAATTATTGCAACGATTATCATTCCTATTGGCAAGATTTCAAATAGTAAATCGCTGTAGTATTTGTGGAATGTCATTTCTGATGGGAAATTCATAGTGCTTGCACTTGTGTCATCCTCTGTAAGAAGTGCAAAATTGTAAACCAAGTCATAATAGCCAATGGTCGCACCTTCATAATTAATGGAATCTGGTGCTTTTCCATGCTCATTCATATAGTCTACAACTATATCTGCCATATTGTAATAATCGTTAAATGAGTATTCCCTTTTTGTAAAGCTTGAATATTTTTGAGGATTATCCGGTGCTCCAAAGTCTCCAGGAACTTCTAAAGCATATCCTCCTATGTAGGAAGCACTCATATACAATAACTGTTGTGTGGTGTAGGAACCATATGATTCATGCATATCGCTTCCATGTCCATCAACGATTTTTTTGGAATCTTCAGCCAAGTATTTAGGGTCTAACTTGTGATAGACTATTAAATCTGTATCCAATTGCTTGTTTTCACTTGTTCCGGCATAAACTGAATTAATGATTTCATTTGCGATATATTCGTTTACATTATCGCTGTCATATGCGATTATTCCTTTATAGCAATCATCAGGATATTCCTGTGCAGGTTGAATCAAGGTTATTCCCGCATCATTCAAGAACTTTCCCGGGCTTTTGACTGATGCAAAGGTGTAATGTGACCAATTGTCATCATAGGACCTTCTAAGGAAATTTATTGTATTCAAGTCAAGTGTGCCCGCATTCACATAGATGATCTTTTTGCTGACTTTAGTGGAATAGTCTGCAAGGTCAACTAAATTTCCTGCACAAGCGCCAGCTATTGTAACTGCTACATCGCATCTGGCGCCCATTACCCTTGTCCCTTCTCCAGGATTTGAAGCTGAATCATCAACCACAACAACAAGGTCACCATTGGTTTTTGATTCAATTCTTTCTTTGATATCATTCAATCTTGCAAAATCTGCATCATGCTCATGTAAATTGTCTGAAGTCAGAAATACAGTGGTTGCATCTGCACTTTCAGCAATTATAGGGCATAAAATGATTAATGATAAAAGCAATATCGGAATAATCTTTTTCATGTTTAAATCACTTCATCGTCTTCTTCAAGAACCCATTTGATGGTATCTATTCTTATGTCATTTGTCCAGATCATGGCATGGGTCTGGTTTTTCAATTCTACATTTCCTTCAACGGATGCCTCTTCATATCTTTTGTTTAATTCTTCTGCTCTTTTCTCGAACTTTTCAAGAAGGTCACGATTCTGAGTTTCAGAGTTGACTAAAGTGCTTGTTAGCATAATTGATTGCAATTCGGATCCTGCAAGGATTACTTTAAGTTCGTTTGTGAGTTCATCTTCCTCTGCTCTTAATCCTGCAATCTTATCATTTAATAATTCAATCTTTTCTACAATTTCCTCTTTTGTTCTCATTTTTAATCTCCAAAAATTATAATAAATCTTTTTTATTTTTTATTTTTACTTTTATTTTTTAATTTTTGTTAATGTATAAAAGCATTATTTTTCCATGTCCCAATTAACTGGTTTTTTCTTTCGTCTTCCCCATTTGGTTGATTTCCACATTCCAGTATTTCTATTGGTCATGCCTTCCCTTAAATCGATTCTTTCTTCTGGTAAGTCCTTAGGGTCAATTTCCTTTTTTTCAGTTAAATTAGCTCCGCATTGGCTGCAGAACTTCGCATTGGGGTCAAAAAGTTTTGATCCACATTTTGGACAAAATTGGTTCATTATTTCACCTTCAACTTAAAATTGTAGTAAACTAAATATAATTTAATTATTATCTTATTTATTTTTATAGATATCTATAATTTATTTAAGGATTTATTTAGGGCAATTATTTATAAAAAGATTTATAAATTTCTAATTAGTAAAAATTAGATGAAGATGCACTGTCAATATGATGTGATAATATGGCTGATGACATAATTGAAATTGATGATTATGAAGTAAAGGATAAGCAGATTATAGAAACAGATAATGAAGAGGATTATCAAAGAGACTATAATCAAAGGGAATATGATGGATATGATAATCAAGGAAGCGTTAATGGATTTTATAAATCCATTTCACTTAGCAACACTACCTTTTTGATTATTCTAATGGTTATTGTTTTATTGATAGCTATTTTTATAATGACTTTTGATTAATCAAATAAAATATAGTCTTAAGAATTTTGATTTGAATGTTTGATTTAGAGAATTTATTCAAAAGATTTTCATTTGAGAAAAATGACAAAAATTTCAGAATCTATAATCTTATCCTCTTGATTGTAGGTTTATCCCTTTACTTATTGAATAATCATTTCTTGCATGAAATCAATTGGTTTTTCATGTTCTATTTCAATGATTTTTTAGCTATTGTTGTGTTATTAAGCTTTTTGAATATTGTCTATCCTTATAAATTGACTAATGTTTGGCTAATAATTATCGTGACTATCTTGGCTTCATTTGTTTGGGAATATGTGGCGTTGTTTATCAAAGCAGGGGCAATACTTGACTTTATTGATGTTATCTGCTATTTTGGATCTATGGTGATTTATTTAATTATATTGTATTTTTTAGAGGGGAAAATAAATACTTCAATTAATTTAATGTGATATTATGGAAAAAAATAATTCTAATTACTCTCCAGATTCTAGATATCTCCTTAATTTTTCTTTTTCACAAAAGAGATTAAGCTCTAAAGATGAGGGGCAAGCTTTGGACTTTCAAGCATTTTCCAAATCCTGCATGAGTTCAAACATCATATCTGAAACTTCTTTGGAAGAGAATTATATTTTATTGAAAAAGAAATCATTGCTTCAACGCAAATCCATGGGTTCCCTTAAGATTTTTTATAGTGAAATCATAGATTTGAAACTCAATAAATCTGATTTATCCTCATTGTATTCTTCCATAGTTATTGTTTATTCAAAAAATGGCTATACCAAACATTTAGTTTCTTTAAGCAGTTCTGATGGATTTGCAGTTAGATGGTTTTATGATGAACTGGTTGTAAGGCATTCAATGATCAAATCTAATTTAAACAAATCAAATTTCATCAAATCAAATGAAAAGGATTTTCTAGATGGGAAGGATGATGATTCTGATGAGTATCAGAAATTTGATGATTTTATGAATCAAATGAATGCTGAAATTTCAGAAAAACGTAAGAAAGAGATTTCAAGGCAAATGAAATTTAATAGATGTTCCAGTGAGGAACGATGATTTTTTATCAAAGTTTTGTTTTTTATTTTTATTTTCAATTTTCTAATTTTGATTTTTATAATTTCATGTTCAATTTTTATTAAAATTAAGTTGTTTTTTATTAACAATTTAACTATTTTAAAACTATTTTTTTAAAATTTATTTTT
>JAZNRM010000358.1:0-4684 GCA_045590695.1 Methanobrevibacter sp. | reverse complement strand
TTATAGTTTTGATTATGATAATTTAATATTAATATTATTGATTGTTCATGCAGGTAATATTAAATTATTATAATAATTCATCTAAAATTCACTGAAAACTATTTTTAAAGCTATATTGATAATTGATACATAGAGTGAATTAAATGAAATTATTGGAAAAGTTTGATATTGTACCGAATAACGAGGAATTATATAAGATTGCCTTTACTCATTCTTCATACAGCGCTAAGTATGGCTTGGATTATGATTATGAAAGATTGGAATTTCTTGGGGATTCAGTTTTGAACATGCTTACCTCAGAATTCATTCAGAATATGCATCCCAAGTTTAGTGAAGGCAAATTGACTAAGCTTCGAGCTAATTATGTCTGTCAGAACGCTTTGATTGTATATTCCCATGAGAATAACCTTGATAAATGCATCAGGTTAAACTTGGAGGATAATGCACTTACCGATAATGAAGTGATCTCAATTACTGCAGATGTCTTTGAGTCCTTTTTAGGAGCAATTTATCTTGATCAAGGCATAGAAAAGGCAAAGGAATTCCTTGAGCAAACAGTATTCCCATATATTGAGTCAAAAACCATCTTTTTCTATGATTACAAGTCTACAATAAAGGAATATGGGGACGCTAAAAACGTTAAGGTATGCTATGAATTGCTTGAAGAGCATGGTGCTCCACATGATAAGACATTTGTAATGAGGATCTTGATTGATGGCATTGATTATGGCCATGGTACTGGAAAAAGCAAAAAAGAGGCAGAGCAATTGGCTGCTTGCGAAGCTATTGATAAGCTAAACATTGGGAAATAATAGTTGATAAAAATAGCTTATTTTTTATAAAAAATATGGAAATGCAACTATTCTTCATATATCTCAAGACAAATGTCATAAATTGTTTCTAAATCCTCTTTCAAATTGAATTTTATGTTTTCAGGATTTTTCTCATTGAAGTGATTTATAACCTTCTCCTCATCTATTTCATGATTATCTATTAGGTCCATAATGATTTTGGATACTATCTTGCTTGTTTCAATGGTGATTCTGTCATTGAACAAAAGCTCATACAATTCAATCAATAAATCTGTATTGTTAAATTCAATTTGATTTTCTTTAGTCATAAGATAATCCCTTATTTTTATTGTTAAATGATTATATATAGGTTATATTTATTAATTTTTGCTATTTTTTATATAAAACATTTATAAGTAAATATAAATAGTATTTAAGATATATATTACTAATGCAAATATTTATATATCTTAAGAAGTATTCAGTAATTATAAACTAACTATGCATAAACTGAAACATGAATTATATTTAATTAAATACTAGCTAGCTGTTGAATAGTATGCTGAATTATTAAAAATTCAGTATTCTTAAACTTTAAAGGTAATTGAAAATGAAACAAAATACTGTTGGTAGAGTTATAACAAAATACTTTTCTATTGAAGATGATTTGAAGTTAAGCTCTGGCAAGACCCTTAGCAATGTAGAACTTGCTTATGAAACTTATGGTGAATTGAATTCCGCCAAATCAAACGCTATTTTAGTCTGCCATGCACTTACAGGAGATGCACATGCTGCAGGTAAGTACACTGGCAACAAGAATGAGAAACCAGGATGGTGGGAGATGGTTATTGGTCCTGGAAAGGCATTGGATACAGACAAATACTTTGTAATCTGTTCAAATGTTTTAGGTGGATGTAAAGGTTCAACCGGTCCAGCATCAATCAATCCAGAAACTGGAAAGAAATATGCTCTTGATTTCCCAATAATCACCATTGAGGATATGGTTCATGCACAGAAAAAGCTTATAGAACATTTAGGCATAGAAAAATTATATGCTGTTATTGGAGGTTCTATGGGTGGAATGCAGGCATTGCAATGGACTGTTTCTTATCCTAAAATGATGAAAAAGGCAAGCATAATTGCTACAACTGCAAGGTCTTCCCCTCAGCAAATCGCTTTTAATGAGGTAGGCAGACAATCCATTATTCTTGACAATAACTGGAATAGGGGAAACTACTATGATCAGGAATATGCTCCAAGATCAGGTCTTGCAGTAGCACGTATGATAGGACACATTACATATCTCAGTGATGCTTCAATGTATCAGAAATTCGGAAGAGACTTGCAGGACAAGACAGAACTCAGTTATGACTTCACTGTTGACTTTGAGGTGGAAAGCTACTTGCACCACCAAGGTGAGACTTTTGTAAGGCGCTTTGATGCTAATTCCTATTTATACATTACAAAAGCAGTTGATTACTTCGATTTGGCAGTTGAAGGTAACTTAGCTGATGGTTTAAAGGATGTTGAGGCTAAGATACAAGTCATTGCTGTAGATTCCGATTGGCTTTACCCAGTAGACCAGTCTAAAGATCTATTGGCTGCACTTCAAACCAATGATGTTGATGTAATCTATAATGAGGTCAAGTCTGACTACGGTCACGATGCATTCTTGCTTGAAAACGGTCAAATGAACTTCCTTTTATCCAATTTCCTATCTGAGCATAATGTTGGGGATGTAATGAAAACAGAAGTTCCTACAATTTGCATTGATTCAACCGTTAAGGAAGCTGCAATTATCATGTTTGACAATGAGATCACTCACTTGCCTGTTGTCAATGATGATAAGACTTTAGCTGGAATCGTTACTGCATGGGACTTGTCCAAATCAATTGTAGAGGATTGCAGTGAATTGAGGGAAGTAATGACTAAAGATGTCAGAACCTGTAAATCAACAGATGAAATTGAGGATATCGCAAGATTGATGAAGAAATACAACATATCATGTTTACCTGTTGTTGACGGAGATGACTTAAAAGGTCTCATTACAACTGATAGGATATCACATCTTATTTCTAACTATTAAAAATAGCTTTATTGGTCTTTGGCCAATAAAACATTTTTATTTTTTTATTTTTACAACTTTTATCTATTTTTTAACTTTTTTTATTCTTTTTATTACAATTTTAAAGATTTTTATCTATTTTCTCATTTTATCTAAATACAATAAATAAAATAAAGTTAAGTTTTTATATTTATATTAATAAAAATATTATTAATTGATTTAAGGATTTAATAACATGAGTGAAAAATTAGAGTGGGATAGTTCCCTATCATTTATACTTGCTATGATTGGAGCTGCCGTTGGTCTTGGAAACATTTGGAGATTCAGTTATGTACTGTATTCCAACGGTGGAGGATCATTCTTTATTCCTTATTTCACTGCCATAGCAATTATGGGAATCCCTTTTTTAATACTTGAATATGGTGTGGGATTCAGTTTTAAGGAGTCCTTTTCGAAGATTTTAAAGGATATCAATGAGCGGTTCGAGTATATAGCTTGGGCACTCGTCCTATTCGTTTTTATAGTTACAATTTATTATATGGTTATTCTTAGTTGGGATATGGTATATCTTCTAAGCAGTTTCACATTCAGTTGGGGTGCTGATACAGCTGCTTACTTCACAACCACTGTTGGTGGAAGCTCTGATTTGGCTGGTGCAGGATTCTTGCTTATCCCTACAACTGTTTGTGTAATCTTGATGTGGATTGTTTTATGGTACATTTCCCATAAGAATGTTGATGAAGGTATCGGTAAGGTTTCAAAAATCCTCATTCCTGCATTATTTGTAATAATGGCAATCATTGTAATTTATGCATTGACTTTACCAGGGCATATGATTGGTGTTGATGCTCTCTTAAGGCCAAGATGGGCAATGCTTTTGGATATCAATATTTGGCTAGCTGCATTTGCTCAAATCATATTTTCATTAAGTATGGGGCAGGCAATCGCTTTGACTTATGCAAGTTACTTGCCAAAGGCTTCCAAATTAACCGATAATGTGCTTATTGTAGTTGCTTCAAACTCCTTGTTTGAGATATTCACTGCTTTCGGTGTATTTTCAATCCTTGGTTACATGTCACTTCACTCAGGTATGGCAATGACCAAATTGGTGACTGAAGGTACAGGTCTTGTATTCATTGTTTTCCCAATGATCTTTAATATCATGGGTCCAATAGGTAGGATTTTAGCACCGTTGCTGTTCTTGGCTATTCTATTTGCAGGAATAACCTCTGCATTAGGATTCTTTGAACCAATGTTGTCTTCCACAAGCGCTAAGTTTAATTTAGGCAGAAAAAAGACTGCAGCCATTCTTTCAATAATCGGATGTGCATTTTCAGTTCTACTCACTACTGGAATCAGCAGTTATCTTGTTGGAATTATTGACTCATTTGTAAACCAATTCGGTATCCTTCTATTGATTGGAGTCCAATGTGTAATATTCGCTTGGTTCAATAAGCTTGATGATTTGGTTCCTGTATTGAATGAATATGGGCACTTGAAAGTAGGCAAGCTCTGGAAATTCATCATCAAATACCTATTGCCTATTGTACTCTTTGTAATGTGGATTTACGGTATGTATGATCTCTTTATGAGTGCAGCAACTTTCGAGTTGATTGTTGATTTAATCATTATGGTGGCTGTTTTAGTATCCAGTATCATTCTAACTAGGTTAAGCCCAAGAGAAGATGAAAGCTAATTTTCCTCTTTTATTTTCTTTTTTTAATATATTTTAATTATTTTACTTATTTTAATTATTTTATTCTATTTTTTTAATTCTCATCCACCTTTTTAATCAATTTTTTATATAAAAAAATACAATATTTAATTA
>JAZNRM010000357.1:0-1604 GCA_045590695.1 Methanobrevibacter sp. | reverse complement strand
TAACTATTTTTTAACAATTTTTTAACTATTTTTTAATTATTTTCTAATTATTTTATCTATTTTTAAAGTTAAATTAATTATTCTTAATTAGTTTTTAGGATAATAATTTATACTATTTTATACAAATAATATACTGATTTAAAAAGACAGATGATACTATGGATTATGATGTTATTTATATTGGAAGTGGAAATGCTGCATGGCAAGGAGGCCGTTTCTTAAGAAAAGCTGGCCTAAAAATATTGATTATTGAAGAAAGCCTTTATGGTGGAACATGTGCAAACAGAGGTTGCAACTCTAAGGCATTGCTTGATGCACCATATGAAATCAAGGCATTGGGAGAAAACTTTGAAGGCTGTGGAAAATCCGGAGATTTCAAAGTTGACTGGACAGCATTGATGGATTGGAAACGTAAGCGCATTGCAAATATGGCTCCTTTCCTCGATGGAAAATTCAAGGAATATGACCTTGATGTGGCTCATGGAAAAGGAATTATCCTTGATGAGCATACCGTTCAAGTTGGAGATGAAAAATTTACAACTGAAAAGATAGTAATATGTACCGGTTTAAAGCCAGTTATTCCTGACATTCCTGGAAAGGAATACCTACATGACAGCACTGACTTTTTAGACATTGAAGAACTTCCAAAGCATGCAATCATCATAGGTGCAGGTTTTGTAGGAATGGAATTTGCATCAATACTTGCAGAGGCCGGATTGGAAGCGGATGTTATAATTAGAGGAGACATGGCTTTAAAGTACTTCCACCAGCCATATGTTCAAAATGTAATCGATAGACTTAAGCAAAAGAACATCAGATTCCATTTCAATGAAACAGTAAAAAACATCATTAAGGATGAAAGTATCATTATCGACAAGCCTGAAGAAAGAATTCTCAATCTTGAAAATGCATTGAATACTGATGAAAAATTAAGGGATCCTGATGCTAAAGTTGACAATAAAGCTTATGAAAATGGTTTTACAGTAAATTGTGAAAGTGGACTTAGCTTAACTGGAGACTATGTTATCTCAGCTATGGGAAGAGAAGCTAATGTAGAGGACATTGGACTTGAAAATGTAGGCTTGACTTATACAAAAAGAGGAATCAAGGTAAATGAATACCTACAGACTGAAGTTCCTAATATCTATTCTTGCGGTGACGTTGCAGATAGCGGCATTGCAAAGCTTGTAACTGTAGCTATTCATCAATCCAAGTATCTTGGAAAAGCATTGCTTGAGGAAAATCCTGAAAAGATTGATTATCCAGTAGTTCCTGCAGTTGCTTATACCATTCCAAGAATAGCAACCGTTGGAGTTCCTGCATTTGTTGCTGAAGAGATGGATGAATATGAGGTTCATAGAATTAGATATGGAAATTCATACTCACTTGAACTCAAGAACGATAGGACTGCTGAAGCTAAAGTAATTGTAGATAAGGATTTGCAAATAGTAGGTGCAGAGATATATGCAGCAGATGCTGAGAATGTAGCGAATATGTTTACATTCATCATCAATCAAAAAATAAGTTTGGAAGAGCTTGACCATATGATCTATGCATTCCCATCAAGCAGTTCCGTATGCTTGTACAAACTGCACAATATTCAT
>JAZNRM010000356.1:0-1776 GCA_045590695.1 Methanobrevibacter sp. | reverse complement strand
TTATTTTTTAAAAAATTATAATAACGTAGTTATTTTATCTTTAAAAAATTAATGTAATTACTAAAAAAATAATTTTTATTTATAGAAAAAATTGGGAGAGCTAATTATGATATATATGGATAATTCTGCTACTTCTCCAGTGAAAGAAGAAGTATTTAATGCAATGGTACCTTATTTAAAAGAAGAATTCGGTAATCCTTCTACTTTTTATAAATTAGGTAGAAATGCTAAAAAAGCGGTTGAAGAAGCTCGTGAACAGGTAGCTAAATTAATTAATGCTGATACAAGAGAGATCATATTTACAAGTGGAGGAACTGAATCTGACAATATGGCTATAAAAGGAGTAGCCTTAAAATATGAAGATAAAGGTAAACATATTATTACTACAGAAATTGAGCATCCTGCAGTATTAAGAACTTGTGAATTCTTGGAAACAAGAGGTTATGAAGTTACTTATTTGCCAGTAAATGAAAATGGTATAATCAGTATAGATGATTTGAAGGATGCAATCAGAGAAGATACAATTTTAATTTCTGTAATGCATGCAAATAATGAAATAGGAACTATCCAGCCTATTGTAGAAGTAGGAAAGGTTGCAAAGGAAAATGGCATTTTATTCCATTGCGATGCAGTGCAATCTGTAGGTAAGATTCCAGTGGATGTTAAAGAAGCAAACATTGACTTATTATCCATCTCTTCCCATAAGATCTATGGTCCAAAAGGAGTCGGAGCAATATTCATTAGAAAAGGAGTAAAATTAGAATTATTGATTCATGGTGGTGGCCAAGAAAACAATCTTAGATCAGGTACTGAAAATGTTCCAGGTATTGTCGGTTTCGGTAAAGCTGCAGAACTTGCTTATGAACAATTAGATGAAAACATTGCAAAGCTTACTGAATTAAGAGATTCACTTATCGAAAAGATCAGTGAAAGAATTCCAGAAGCTTACTTGAATGGTGATAAGGTAAATAGACTTCCAAATAATGTAAACTTCAGATTTGCAGCAATCGAAGGTGAAGGATTGATCTTAAGATTGGATGCAAAAGGAATCAATGGTGCAACTGGTTCTGCATGTTCATCAAAAAGTCTAAAGGCATCTTATGTATTAAGTGCTTTAGGTTTGGAAGATGCTGAAATTCACGGTTCATTAAGATTAAGTTTAGGTACTGAAAATAGCTTAGAAGATGTTGATGTTGTTGTAGATGCATTGGATGAAGTTGTTGCAGGATTAAGAAGAATGTCCCCATTATGGGATAATGAAAACAATGAATCTTTAGAATTGGATGAGTCTAAGTTTACAGACCCAGACCATTAAGTAAAAATTTAAATATTATGATTATTTGAAAAAATAATGTAAAGAATAAGGTGATAAGATATGTACAGTGAAAAAGTTATGGACCATTTTGCAAATCCAAGAAACTCTGGTATTATTGAAAATGCAAGTGGTGAAGGAACTGTTGGAAACCCTACTTGTGGGGATTTAATGACTATTTACATTGATGTTGATGACAATGATGTAATTCAAGACATTAAGTTTGAAACCTTTGGTTGCGGTGCTGCAATTGCTACAAGCAGTATGATTACTGAAATTGCAAAGGGAATGACTGTTGATGAAGCTTTAGAGATCACTAGAAATGATGTTGCTGATGCATTGGATGGTCTTCCACCAATCAAGATGCACTGTTCCAACCTTGCAGCAGACGGTCTTCAGGCAGCCATTGAAAACTATTACGAAAACAATCAATAATAATAAATACTTTGAAAAATAAAATATCC
>JAZNRM010000355.1:0-5958 GCA_045590695.1 Methanobrevibacter sp. | reverse complement strand
ATATATTTTGTCTTTTGAAAATGGGTAAAATCGTTTATAGCAAAATTTTTTTAACTAAAAATACAAATTTAAAATAAACGATTTTTATGAAAAATAGAATAAATCAATTTTTTCGAACATTTTTGAGGTATTGGAATGGGTGAACTATCTAAACTGCCAAATATTGGTAAAGTACTTGAAAAACAGTTAAATGATGTTGGGATTAACACTATAGATGACTTGATTAATCTTGGCAGTAAAGAGACATGGCTAAAAATTAAGGAAATAGATGATAGTGCATGTTTAAACAGATTGATGGCATTGGAAGGTGCTATACAAAATATTCGTTGGCACAATTTGTCTGAAGAAGATAAAGATAATTTAAGGAATTTTTTTAATACCCAAAAGTAAAAAGAAAAAAATAAGTTTAATAAGAAAAATAAAAGATTAATTAAATAAAAAAACAATAATTGGCATAAGAGGCATTTTATGAAAAATTTTGTCAAAAAGTGGACTGAATCTAGCTTAATATTAAAGATAATCATTGGTTTAATCATCGGTATTATTTTAGGACTTACCGTTCCACAATATGATATGATTGGCCTTCCAGGAGAATTATTTGTAGATGCTTTAAAAGCTATTGCTCCAATTCTTGTTTTTCTATTGGTCTGTTCTGCCTTTTCAAACACTGATGGTGGAATTGCAAACAAATTTAAAAAAATTATCTGCTTATTCTTAGTTTCCACTTTCATAGCTGCATTGGTTGCAGTTATTGGAAGCTTTCTGTTTCCAGTTAGCATGACACTTACTGAAGCAAGTTCCTTATCTCCTCCTGGAGGATTAGGGGAAATTGTAAGCAATCTCCTGCATAATATTTTTGCAAATCCTTTGCTTTGCCTGTCTCAAGGGGATTATTTGGGAATCCTATTCTGGGCATTTGTTTTAGGGATTACCTTAAGGAAAGTTGCTGGTGAAAATACTAAGGAAATGCTTACCGATTTTTCAGATGCATTAACTATTGTTGTAGTTGGATTTATACAATTTGCACCTATTGGTATCATGTCTCTTGTATTCACTGCAGTTTCACAAAACGGTTTAAGTATATTTGTTGAGTATGGAGGGTTAATATTATTGCTTGTTGGTTGCATGATCTTTACAGCTTTGATTGTATATCCTCTCATTGTAGCAATTATCTTAAGGCGTAATCCTTATCCTCTTCTTTACATTTGCTTAAAGGAAAGTTCTATTACTGCATTCTTTACAAGAAGTTCAGCAGCAAACATTCCAGTAAACATGATTCTTTGTGAAAAGCTTGGTCTTGATGAGGATCTTTATTCAATCAGCATTCCTTTAGGTTCTACATTGAATACTGGAGGTGCAGCGATTACCATTACAATAATGACTTTGGCTGTGTGCAATACATTAGGAATAGGTGTGGATATACCTACCGCTATTTTATTATGCATTGTTTCTACATTTGGTGCATTTGGGGCTTCAGGTGTTGTTGGAGGTTCCTTATTGCTTGTTCCGATGGCTTGTTCATTATTTGGAATACCTTCAGACATTTCCCTACAAGCCATTTCAGTAGGATTTATCATTGGTGTAATTCAAGATTCCTTTGAAACCGCTCTCAATTCAAGTTCAGATCCTTTATTCACTGCTACAGTTGATTATTATGAGAGAGCAAAAAGAGGAGAACCTGTTAACTTTTTAGGAGAATTTGCTAAAGAGAATGAAGATTAAAGAGTGATCATATGTCATCAAGCAAAGACTACTTGGAATATATTTTGGAACAGTTATCCGATTTAGAGGACATATCCTATCGTGCAATGATGGGTGAATACATCATTTACTACCGTGGAAAGATTATTGGTGGCATTTACGATGACCGCTTTCTTGTAAAGCCAGTAAAATCAGCTATGGCTATGATGCCTGATGCAAGTATGGAACTGCCTTATGAAGGTGCAAAGGAAATGATTCTCGTTGATGATGTAGAGGATAGAGATTTCTTAAGCGAATTGCTGGAATCAATGTATGATGAACTTCCTGCGCATAAGAAAAAACGAAAATAATTTCAATAACTGTTAGTGATGTGCTAAGAGCAAAATTTCTAATTTTAAAAAAGAAAAAGTAAGAAGAAAAAAGTTTTAAAAAATGTTTTTACTTTATATCTTCTTTTATGCAATTTTTCCAGTGGCGGATTTGCCTTTTATGTTTTTAGTTCCTAGGAATTCTACAGTGTATTTTTTTGATTTGATATTGTTTGATTTAAGATTTTTAACTGCTATTCCATTTTTAACTTTAACAATATAAGATTTGCCGTCAATTGTAAATTTAACTTTTCCTTCATTGACTTTTGCATTGTTTTTAAATTTTAAAGTAGCTTTCAATTGTGCATTTTTGTTGCCAGATACCTTAATATCTGATGCTTTTAGTCTAATGGAGGTTTTTGTAATTATCACTGTTTTTGTTTTAGGGATTGCTTTTATTCCCGGTTCATCGCAACTTACTATTGCTTTATAGGTTCCCACTTTCAATCTATCAGGAGTAATATAATTTATTCCTTCATTATCAGTACAATAGAATTCATAATTTATGTTCTTTCCATTTTTTATGTAATCAACACGTAGAATTGTTTCTATGCCTCTGCCATTACTCCTCTTAACAATCTTTGCATCAAAAGCTCTTCCAGAGTTATATTCCCTTTTAAAGGTTTTACCTTTTTCAAGCTTAATTATAGCATTTGATTTGTCAATGATCTTAAGCTTTTCAGCTGTTTTTTCATCAACATTTCCAGTTACCTTTAATCCTTTTGCTTTTTGGAATTGCTTAACTGACCTAAATGTGTAAGGCCCATACCATCCATCGATTTTTAAGTAATGGCCTTTGTATTTTAGGTAGTATCCATTCTTTTTTAAAGCTTTTTGGATTTTTTTAACCATAACTTTATCTTTGCTGCCTTTTTTAACGGTTTTAAAATCAGTTTTCTTTTTGGAGTCTGCTTTTGCAGCAACTTTTGATTTTTCACTTACTTTTGTTGAGGTTTCCAGTTTTGTATTTCCAGTGCTGTCATCAACATTATCTGATACAGCAGTAAGCTCTTGATTATCGTCTGCACTAGTTGAAACAGTTTCTTCAATATTTTCTTCTAAAATAAGTTCTTGGCTGTCATCGGTATTGATATCACTTGCAAGATCCTCTGCAGCACTTACTGCAGATACACTAAGTATGCAGACAAGGAATATCAACACTAAAAATAGATATCCTTTATTTCTCATAGTTTTCCCCTATAAAATCTTATTTAAGTTAAGTATATCTATATGATTATATAAATATTTTGAAAAATTAGGGGAAAAAATAGTTTTGAAAGGTAAAAATTTGAAAAAAGAAATTTTTAAATTTTAATTTCGTTCAAATCGAAATTTAATTTTCCACCAATAGCTGCTCTAGCTATTGAAATGCCATTTGCTCCGGCATTTAACATTTTTTCAGCTTGAGAAATGGAATTGATTGAGTTATTTCCAATTATAAAGATATCTGTATTATCCGCTATTTTTCTTATCAAATCAAAATCCGCATCTCTTACTCCTTTTTTCATGGCATCAATGTGCAAGTAGTCTACTCCAGATTTTTCAGCTAATTGGGCAATAGCTAAATTGTTGACTCCTTCAACATTTGCCCTCATTTTTAAGGATACTTTTGACTTTGATTTCTTTACAACTTCTTTTATGTAATCCTCCAAATCGGGTCTAAGCAACATGCTCTGTCCGCATCCAACTGCAACAAGTTCTTCCTGTCTGCAATGACAGTTGATTTCAATTATGTCAAGTTTTGCTATTTTGCTGATTTCAATAAGAGGATCTGGAGTGGTTCCTCTCAAGTTTGCACTGACTGTCACATCAAAACTGTCTTTTATTGTGTTAACTTCATTTTCAATTACACTATAAATCTCTTCTTTAGGGTAATTGAACTCTTTCCTGCCTCTTGCTATGATCTTTTCGCAAGCATCTATGGATTCATTGTCAGTATTGTATCCTCCAATAGTGACTGTATCAAATCCATAAGGTATAAGTTTCATTGCGATTTCTGCATTTGTTATTCCTGCCATAGGTGCAAGCACTTTTATGTTAACACTTCCTTAAAGCTTTAATTTTGATTAGAATTTATTTAAAAGTAGTAAATTTGTAATAAAAATAAAAAATTAAAAATAGAAAATGGAAATAAAAAGAAAAGTTAAATTAAGTGAAAATATGCTATAATTAAAGTTCTTCAATTACGTGTATCCAATCTTTATTATTTCCAGCACGAATAATTTCAAGTCCGATGTCTGCCATATATGCAGCATCTTCCATATTGTCTGCTCTTCCGATTCCTGCTTTCAAGCCAATACCAATTTCTTCGTAGATTTCCTTAAGGATTTGGGTAATGTCCTCTTCACTTAATCCGTTACAAGGGGACATGAAGTTGTCTCCACCAATGAAGAATAATAATGCTCCTTTTTCTCTGAGTTTAGTCATTAAGTAGTGTTGAGCTTTGTTTACCATAAAGCTTGTATCGAAAGCAGATTCAATATCAGTTAATGTTTCAGTAACACTGTTGATATCGATGTGTGCAGCTTGTACGAAACTGTCTTCTGGGTCTTCAATTAAGTTGTTGATTGCTAAAATTTCTTTTCTTCCAGAAGATTGAGCTCCACCTTCTTTTTGAAGTGCAATGGTTGCTAATCTTTGAGCCTCGTGTGCAGTTTCTGCTGCTCCTACACCCATACTGATGGTAATTGGGTATCTGTTTCTAATAGATCTTTGGATTCTCATATGGTCTTCTTCATTAAGACCGTTTGTGACTGCAAGTAAATTATCAAATCTTGTAAAGAACACTAAACCTTTTTTAGCAGCTATTAATCTTTGCACATCAGCAAAAAGCTCTGCTTGTAAGATTTGAAGGTCAGATTCTGTACGTGGTCTTGGAGTTACTGTCCATGGACCATAATTATCGATTTGTATCAAAGTCATTTGTATCATATATTTTCACCTAATAGTAATATATTTAGTTATAACTAAATTAGTATTTAAACTTTATGCATTTAATTAATTAATTTTTTAAAAATCTTATAGTTTTTAATAATTTTTCATGCTTTTTTATTAATAAATTTTTTAAAATAAATTTTTGATTGGGTTTGTTATTCTAAAACAGTTTTTGCAAGATTGATTTTATCATCAATTGTTTTCATGAAAGTGTTGGTTACTATGACATTTGGAACAATCTCTTCAATCTCCTCTTTAAACTTTTCGTCTTGATTGTCAATCACCAATGTGTTTAGGAATGATTTGTAAAGTTCTGCAACACCTTTTGAAGAGGTTTCATATCCGAATGCATTCATGAATTGTCCTGCTGGGCCGCTGAATGCAGATTTGCCAACAAATGGGGAAACTGCAATAACTTCTTTTTCCTTCAATGCATCTTCCACACCCTCAAGGGATATGATTGGTCTTATTGAAGTGATTGGATTTGATGGTCCGAAGATAACCTTATCTGCCTTTTCAATTGCTTCAATAATCTTAGGGCTAGGTTTCACATCACCATATTTCACTTCAAGAACTTCACAGTTGCATTGGTATTTGATTAAGAAGTCATGAAACTCAATATCACCATATTCCTTTGTTGCAATGGTTATATCGGATTCATCATCACTCATTGGCAATATGCTTGCCTTTATGCCTAATTTATTTTTTTGAAGTTCCACAATATCAGTTAATGTCCATCCTTCCTCTAAGAGAATGGCTTTTTGAAGTTTGGTTGCTCTGTCTTTGTCACCTAATCTAAGCAATTCTTCAGTTCCCATTTCAATTAGCTGTTCTCTAACTATGAAGGTGTCACCCTTGATTCCGTACCAGAATTCTTCATCAATCATATCTGCAAATGTATACATAACAGTATCAATGTCTGCTGCGATGTAAAGTCGGATCGTAGCCATGTCGT
>JAZNRM010000354.1:0-4996 GCA_045590695.1 Methanobrevibacter sp. | reverse complement strand
AAAAGAAAAACCAATTCTAAAGGAATAGCTACTGTAAGTCTTAAAAACTTGAAAAAAGGCAAATATTACATTTATTCAACTTATGGAAAATTGACTGTCAAAAATACAATTAGAATTAAATAGATTGAACACTTATATTATAATAGGGTGAAAAATTGTTAAAGAAAAAATTTAATGCAATCATTATCTTATCAATAATCCTATCATTATTGGTCATCATTCCTGCAAGTTTTGCTGCAGATGACAATGTGGCCTCAATAGAGGATAATCTTATGATTGATGATTCAATTGATGATGTTTTGATTAGTGATAGTGCAGATAGTGATCTTATTGCTGGTGAAGGCAAGGATATCCCTGAGGAAGAGCAAAAAATGGAAATATACTTTGATTCCAATGTGCAGGATGATAATGGAAACGGTTCCATTGATAATCCATACAAGACATTCTCAGATGATAGGATAGTGGAAAACTCCATTTTGCACTTTGCTAGCGGAATTTACAATTACACTCCTTATTCAACTAATTTGTTTAATATTTCCATTTATGGACAGGATTCATCCAATACAATCATCAATGGAATTGATGATTATCATAGGTTTGATTACTATGAGACATTTAATATTGAAAACATTAGTTTTGTCAATATCCAGTTTGTGGGTATGGGCAGCCTTTTAAATGCTTCAAATGTTAATTTCTACAACACCACTGCATTAGAGTTGGATAACTCTGGAACCTCATGTGGTGGAGCAATCTATTGTTTTGGACCGACTAATGATGCTATTTTAAACAATTGCAGTTTCTATAATAATTATGCACTCTATGGTGGGGCTATATTCTCCAATGGAGGTAATGTAAGCATAAGCAATTGTAATTTTATAAATAACACAGGAAAATATTATGGTGGAGCAATTTATCAGCTTTATGGTAATTTAAGTCTAACTTCATCTGCTTTTGATAAGAACAATGCAAATGATGGTGGAGCAGTATTCATATTCAGCAAAAATGGATTCTTGATTGATAGCAATAACTTCACCAATAACATCGCAAATAGCTCTGCAGGTGCAATTTACACTTTCTATAATCAGAATTATACAATATTTAACAATTTTTATCAAAACAACTCTGCAGTAAATTACAATGACCTATTGGAAAAATCAGATTTGATAGCACTTTCTGACAATTACACTTTCTTTAGAATTAACTACACTGATGAACTCGGTGAAATTCCATCTTATTATAATCTTTCAGAATATGGATTGGTAAGTACAATTAAATATCAAGGAAATGGAGGTAATTGTTGGGCTTTTGCATCAATTGCAAGTCTTGAATCTGCTGTAATTAAAGCGATTTATGATATGAACAGTTCAGGTTTGATTTACACTAATGATGAATATGCAGATATTTTAGAATTATTGAATAACAATGTAAGTTTACCAGTTTTAATAGACTTTTCAGAAGAGAATATGAAAAACCTTGCAGCCTTATACTCCCCTTATGGTTGGAATTGGTCAACCAATGATGGTGGAAACGAGAAGTTAGCCATTGGTTATCTTACAAGCTGGTTAGGTCCAGTATATGATGAAGAAGACAGATATACTGGTAACAGTATTCTATCCCCTCTATTAAGCAGTTTAATGCATATTCAGAATATTCTTTACTTAAACAGGGATAATTTCACTGATAATGATATGATAAAATCAGCTATCATGAAATATGGTGCTGCTTACGCTTCATTGGGGATGCGTACTAAAACAGATCCTATTATTGGAAAATATGTTTATAATGATAATAATGCTTCATGCAATCATGCTGTAACCATAATTGGTTGGGATGATGATATAGACATTCCAAATGCTCCTGGAAAAGGTGCATGGATAGCAAAAAACAGTTGGAATGAAACTTGGGGTAATGGCGGATATTTCTACTTATCTTATTATGATGTAAGTGCATTTAAGCCAGGAACATATAAAGGCGCTTTTGTATTTGTATTAAATGACACTATCAAATACGACAAGAACTATCAATATGACTTGGCGGTAACTGATTACTTCTTCAATGAAACCGATACTGTCTGGTATAAAAATATTTTCACAGCTACTGATAATGAATATCTATCTGCAGTTTCCACTTATTTTGAAAAGCCAAGCAATTGGGAATTGTCAGTTTATGTAAATGATGCTTTAAAATCCACTAAATCTGGATTTTCCAATCCTGGCTATTGGACAATTGACCTTTTCGAACATGTTCCGCTTAATGTGGGGGACATATTTGAAGTTGTCTTTAAGATAAATGTAACTGGAGATGCAGGATTCCCTATTTCTGAAAAGGTAAGCTTAAATAATGAATTCTATAAAGAAGCTATTTCATTCGTCAGTTATGATGGCGTAAACTGGGAAGATCTCTATGATTTAGAATGGAATGGTTATGAAAAACATAATTATAGTTCACAAGTGGCTTGCATTAAGGCCTTCACTGTTTTTGATGTGATTAACACTACCACTTCCTTAAATTTTGTTTATGATATAGAAAATTCTTTAAATGCTTTAGAAGATTATGAATCTAAAACTGTAAATATAATCTATTATGTATTAAATCAGTATGGAAATCCGGTCAACTGTGGAAAAGTGATATTCAATATATCTGGCGAGTTTGTATCAGTAAATGTTTCAAATGGAGTAGCAAAACTCACTCGTAAATTTAATAAAGGAATTTATCAAGTATCTGCAGATTTTTCAGCTTGTGGTTATGCTTCCTCATCTGATAGTTCAAATATAAACATTAAACTAAATCTTAATATGACTGCAGATATTTCAATTGATTTAGATACTGCAATAGTGAACATTAATCTTACAAAACCAATCAATGATACAGTATACATAATTTTGGATAATGAAAGTTATAATGTATCATCAATTAATGGTAGTGCATCTATTAATTTAACAAATAGGACTCTCGGCTTAAATAATATCAGAATTCTTCTTGACGATTCCATTTATGAATGTAATGAAGTGGTTGATAGCTTTGCAATTGAGCCTAAAGGCACAAATATCATTTGCTCAGATTTAGAAACTGTTTATAATAGCGCTTATGAGTATAAGGTTAGATTGACTGATTCGGATGGAAATCCTATAAGTGGAAGAGAGCTTATCTATACTTTAAACAATATCACTGATACTCTTGTAACTGATGAAAACGGTGAAGCTTCTGTCTACATTAATTTGAATACTGGAGTTTTTGCTTTTGAAATAAGATATGCTGGAGAGAAAGTTTATCTAAGCTCATCCAATTCATCTCTCATCAATGTAAAATCAAGCATTAATCTACCTTCCAGCAATTACACTTACGGATCAAAATATATCGTAAGCCTGTTGGATAAGGATTCCAATCCTTTGGCTAATCAGACTGTAACAATTGTCTTTGCAGGCAAAACTTACAATTTAAATACAGATAGCAATGGAAGAATCATCATAAACAACACACTTAAACCTGGAACTTACAAGGTTACAATTAAGAATCCTGTCACATTAGAGGAGAAAAACCAAACTATCAAAGTTCTCAAGAGAATCACTCAAAATAAGAATTTGCTAATGTATTATGGAGCAGGTTCCAGCTATAAGGTTAGGGTTTATGATGACTATGGTAGAATTGCAAAGAATGTCACTGTAAAGTTCACAATAAACGGTAAAACCTATACCAGAAGAACTAACAGTAATGGATATGCTTACTTGAAAATAAGCCTAAAACCTAAAAAATACGCTATTTCAGCCAGTTATAAAGGATTTGTTGTAAAGAATAATGTTACTGTAAAATCTACTGTCATTACAAAGAACATTACTAAGAAGAAAGCTAAAACAATCAAGTTCACTGCTAAATTGGTCAATTCCAAAGGAAAGATCTTGAAATACAAATACATTAAATTCAAGTTCAAGTCCAAAATATACAAAAGAAAAACCAATTCTAAAGGAATAGCTACATTAAGCCTTAAAAAATTGAAAAGAGGCAAATATGTGATTTATTCAACATATGGAAAATTAACTATTAAGAACACTATTAGAATAAAATAGTTAAAAATAGTTTTTTTTCATATTACTTATTTTTTTTTAAAAATAGCTGAAATCGAATTGAAATTAAAAATAGAAATATTATGAACTTTTTTTTAAAAATAGCTAAAATTAGGATTGAAATTAAAAAATAAAAATAGTAGTAGAGGATAAAAATCCAACTACTTTTAAAAAATTAACACTCAAATCCACCGTCACATCTGATGATTTGGCCGTCTACGAATTCAGATTCGTCAGAAGCAAGGAATAATGCTAATGCAGCAATATCTTCTCCTTGACCTACTCTTTTCATAGGTGCTCCATCAACCATCATTTGTAATGCTTCTACTCCACCAATACTATCTACCATAGCGGTGTGGATAGCACCAGGAGCAATACCGTTACATCTTATTTCTGGACCAAGTTCGAATGCCATGGATTTGGTAAGACCAGCGATAGCGTGTTTGGATGAGATGTAACCTACAAATCCGAAGTGTGCAGCGTAGGATGCTACTGAACAAGTGTTGATTACAACACCTTTTCCTTTTTCTTTCATTACAGGAGCTACTAATTGGGTTAAGTATAATGGAGCGTATACGTCAACTGCAAATACTTTGTCCCATTCTTCTTTGGTAATGTCTAAGAGAGGGGTTACGCTTAAAAGTCCTGCATTGTTGAATAAAATGTCGACAGTACCATATTTTTCCATGGTTTCGTCAAAGATCTTTTTAATGTCGTCAACATTAGCCATATCAGCAATAACTGCAAATGCTTCTCCACCAGCTGCTACAATGTCATCCACTACAGCTTGTGCTCTTTCTTCGTTTCTTCCAGTTACTACTACTTTTGCACCTTCTGCAGCATATAATTTAGCTGTAGAACGGCCCATACCGGAGGTTGATCCAGTTACGATTGCTACTTTTCCGTCTAGTTTACCCATTTTTTCACCTTCTTTA
>JAZNRM010000353.1:0-2348 GCA_045590695.1 Methanobrevibacter sp. | reverse complement strand
TCTTTTTCTTTTTCTTTTTCAGATTCAGATTCCTCTTCATTCTCTTCAGAATCTTCATCTTGATTAGGCATGATGCTATCAATTATTTCTTCAGTGCCTTTTCTTGTAAAAATAGCTATTTTCAGTATAGTTACTTTAAATTCGTATTTGACTATACCTTTTTCTTTTTCAACGGTTAAAAATAGTCTTATTCCGTTGTATAAAATTATTAATATGATAATTAAGGCGATTATTATAATTAAAAAAAGATTAAAGTTCATTTCATCGCCTTTTCATATTATTTTTAGTTTTAATATTTTAATATTTTTAATTTTTTAGTTTATTTTCATTAGATTCATCTTAGGTTGATGACTTATTCATCATCATCTACTTCAATGTCTAATTCCTCTTCAACTTCATCGATTATGTCTTCATCTTTTTCCTTTATTTCACCATCTTGGATTTCAACTTCAGTAACATCATCGACATTTATGTACTCATCATCTTTCCCTTTTGATGGTATGACATCTTTTAGGATATCGGTCAAGATTAACCCTAATTCGTTTAATGTCTTGTTAGTGCTGTTTCCTTTTGATAAGTTTATGGTTCTGATTCCATCTGCACCGTTGTTTCCTTTTGATACAACGACCATGGTTACAGGTTCAACACTTACACCTGCACCGGTTGCAGCTATTTCTTGACCAGCTTTCTGTTCCCCTATTCCAAATCCTACTGCTGCTTTGCTTACTGGAATCAATATTTTATCTTCGCTTTCAATTGGTTCTCCAATATAATTGCTTATGTGAATAAGTTTTCTTAATTCTTCTACAGTTGTTTTGATTGGTGCCTCTTCTATCATTTTTTAGCTCCTAATTTTCTTAAAATTCTATAATTTTTTATTATGGTTTGTTATTAACATATAATATATTATATCCCTTTGATATAATTTTTTACTATTTGCATTTATATGTAAGATACATTCATATGTTAAAAATACATTCCATATGTTAAAATTATATTACATTCTATATAAATGTTTCTAAGTTTAAGTTAATTTTTTGAAAAAGAGATGTTTGATTTGAAAATTTAAAAGTAAAAATAAAATTGTAATAAAACAAGAAAAATAAAAAAAGAAAAAAAGAAGAAATGGAATTAGATGTAGTGGTCAGCAAGAGCTGCTACACCTGCACCTGCATCTTCAACTAAGCCTAATCCTTTTAAGGTTAATCCTAATGCAGTAAAGGTAATAGCTAATTCTTTATAACTGATTACACCCATGTGTCCAATTCTAATGATGTTTCCTTTAAGATGGTCTTGTCCACCAGCTAATTGAACATAATATTTGTTTAACATGGTTCCTCTGATGTCATCGTCAGTTACACCTTCAGGGATGTTTACTGCAGTTACAGTTGCGGATGAAACTGCTTCATCAGGGAATAATTCAAGACCTAAAGCTTTTACAGCATCTCTGGTTGCAGCTGCTGCTTGGTGGTGTCTTGCAACTCTGTTTTCAAGTCCTTCTTCTTGGATGATTTCAAGAGCTTCCTTCATTGCGTAAATCAATGAAACGGATGGGGTGTAAGGAGTTTGAGCAGGAGTTTTGTTACCGTTTGCTCTGTATTTAGGCATGTTTAAGTAGTAGTTGTTAGGTTCAACTTTTTCACATGCTGCCCATGCATCGTCATTGAAGGTAATAGCTGCAAGTCCAGGTGGTGCAGCGAGACATTTTTGAGATCCGGTTACACAAGCGTCAATGTGGAACTTGTCTACATCTACATAGTCTCCACCTAAGGAGGATACAGTGTCTACAATGAATAATGCATCGTAGTTTTTCATGACTTCCCCTACTTCTTGAATAGGTGCAGCCACTCCAGTGGAGGTTTCGTTGTGAATCATGGTTACTGCTTTGATGTCTTCATCTGCTTCCAATGCTTCTTGCACTTGGTCAGCAGTTACAGCAGTTCCCCATTCGACATTTAAAGGTACGGATTCGATTCCGTGCATTTTTGAAATATCTGCAAATCTTTCTCCGAATTTTCCTCCAACAACGTTTAATATTTTGTCTCCTCTGTTAACAAGGTTTGAAACAGCTGCTTCCATTGCAGAAGTTCCTGAACCGGTAAGGATGTAAGAATCATTTTCAGTTTGGAAAGTTTTAGACATTAACTGAGTGGTTTCAGTATAGATTTCTCCGAATTCGTCTCCTCTGTGGTTTACAACAGCTTTTCCCATTGCTTGCAATACTCTTGGGTCTGCAGTTGTTGGACCAGGGAGCATTAATAATATTTCGTTCATTTAGTTTCCTCCAATTAAAAATTGAGCTTGATAAATTGAATTTTATTAGTTTTTATAAAATTAATAAGTTATAG
>JAZNRM010000352.1:0-1610 GCA_045590695.1 Methanobrevibacter sp. | reverse complement strand
ACATCTTGGCCAACTTGGAAAGAACTCCAAAGTAGTGCAATCGTCGTATCCATTGCTTCCCTAATAATCGCCTTGGTGGTTTATCTGATGGATAAGTCTTTTGAAACTTTATTAGAAACATTCTATAGAATTTTCTAATTGAGGTGTTTGATCTAATCAACATTCTATTACTTTTAATTTCAGAATAACTATGAGTGAGCAGAACGAAAAAAAATGGTATGTTATTAGGGCTATAAGTGGCAAAGAGAAAAAGGTAAAAGAATATCTTGATGCTGAGATAGCAAGACGTGCTGATTTACAGTCTCTGATTTCACAAGTACTGATCCCTACGGAGAAAGTTTATTCAGTTAGAAACGGTAAGAAAATTAGTAAGGAAAGAAATTACCTTCCTGGTTATGTTTTGGTTGAAGCTGTCTTGAATGGTGAGGTATCTCATGTTATTAAGGATACTCCTAATGTATTAGGTTTTCTTGGTACTAAGGGAGAAGCTGATCCGCTTCGTCCATCAGAGGTTTGTCGAATTTTAGGTAAAGTTGATGAGCTTACTGAAATGGGAGAAGGTAGTGATCTATCATTTATAGTTGGTGAAACTGTTGTGGTAAACGACGGACCATTCAGTAGTTTTAGTGGCATTATCGAAGAAGTAAACGAAGAGAAGAAAAAGCTCAAGGGTATGGTTAAGATATTTGGTCGCAAAACTCCACTAGAATTGAGTTATTTCCAAGTAAAGAGAGAGTAGTAGAATTTGAATTTTTATTTTCATTTAACTTTTATAAAAAATTAAAATGAAAGAAGTAAGCGGATTAATTAAACTGCAAATCAAAGGAGGAGCCGCTAATCCTGCCCCACCAGTTGGTCCAGCATTGGGTCAAAAAGGTGTAAACATCATGGAGTTTTGCAAGCAATTCAATGCTCGTACACAAGATCAAGCTGGAAAAGTACTTCCAGTTATTATTACTGTGTACAAGGACAAATCATTTGATTTTATTGTCAAAGCTTCACCAGTTGCTGCTTCAGTATTAGAAGCTGCTAAGATTGCAAAAGGATCTAAAGAACCTAACCGTTCAAAAGTAGGATCTATGAGCTGGGATACAGTTCGTAAGATTGCTGAAGACAAGATGAAAGACTTAAATTGCTTTACAATTGAATCAGCAATGAGCATGGTAGCAGGTACAGCACGTAGTATGGGTGTTAAGATTACAGGCGAATCACCTTTAAAATAAGACTAAGTCTTAAGCATTTGTAGAACAAAAAAAAAGAATTATCAAATGGCAAAAGTATCTAAGAAAAGAAAAGAAGCTTTAGCTAAGTTCGACAAAAGCAAGGTTTACTCCTTGACAGAAGCGGTTGATGTCGTGAAACAAATCACTTACACCAAATTTGATGCTTCAGTAGATTTGAACGTACGTTTAGGTGTCGACCCACGTAAAGCCAATCAAATGGTTCGTGGTAGCGTTACACTTCCTCACGGTACAGGTAAAGTCGTTCGCGTTTTGGTATTATGTACACCAGACAAAGAAGAAGAAGCAAAGAATGCCGGTGCAGATTTCGTCGGATTAGAGGATTATATCCAAAAGATTAAAGACGGATGGACCGATGTTGATGTGATT
>JAZNRM010000351.1:0-4613 GCA_045590695.1 Methanobrevibacter sp. | reverse complement strand
AAAAATAAAAAAGACTATTTTTATGAAAAATTATTTATAATGAATATTGACATTTTCTAAAGCATTAATCCTATCAAAATTGCTATTCAGATAATAGATTAATATTTTTAATGTTTTCTCTATTCCGCTCTTCTGACGCATGTACAAATTATTGGAATCCGCATCAATTAAATTAGCACTTACATCAGAACTTGTGCTTATAATTACATCATCATCAACAATAGCGATGCCACCATATCCAATCCCTGCAGTTGTACCTATACCTATAGATGTGTTGGCTATTTTTTTAGCAGCTTCTGCCATTAGGATAGACATTTCAATATCCCCATCGTCATCATAAACTTTTATTCCTTTCACCAATTCCAATGGCTCTACTGGATTTTCAATTTGGAGAATGGATTTAACTGCATCTAAAGTAGGTATGAACAAGCCGCATGTCACACTCAAATCAGTCAAATCAAAAATAGAGCATTTATCCTCCATAATTGCATCCTTTAGGCAATCCTTTTGAACCTTATTGACTAAATAGGAATAGTTAGACCCAAAATTATCTTCATATCCTTGAGCAAGGGCATGAATTTCCCGAGCCAAAATTCCATGGGTAAAGCATTCTGCAGTAGCTATTGTAATCATTTCCAAACCTTCAGAAAGAGCTCATTATTCATTATTCTTTTCAATCAATAATTTTAAGGCCTCTTTTGTAATTATATTTGCAATATCATCCAAAACATAAGGAGTGATTGGAATTGAATCACGAATAAAGGTGTTTGTAGATATGAGCATGTGATCCTTAACGATTCCCTCTTTTCTTAATTCTTCAACGACAGGATTTGAATCATCAAATTCGGAAATGTCCTTAACAACAATTTCCTCATCTCCAATACCGAAAATTCCTGCAGTCCCTATGGTTTTGGAACCGTTTTCATGTGCTTTCTTGATGATGTTTGCTGCAGTAGGGATTGTATTTCCACCAGCTATCTCAATAACGACAACATCTCCAGAGATTAAATCCAAATTATCTTCATTAATATCTTCGGTAATTGAAACAACTTCTCTAAATTCCTTTTTGTGAGTTGAAATTTCCTTTAAAAAATCAGATTTATATGTTCCTGCTTTTGCCCCTTTCAATAAAAAGATTATATCAGATTCTGAAATCTTCTGTCCATCTATAACAGTTATTTTAGCAGGGCCTCCTCTGTGAATTTGAATGAGATTAATACCTGTTCTTAAGCCTAATCTGCCAAATCCAACTAAGTCTATACTTCCTTTAGGAATCTTATTATTTTCCATATCTTGAATCATTTTATCACTAATAAAAATTGTAAATTAAAATTTCATAAATTTATAAAAATAAAAAGTTTTAAATGCTAGAAATCCGCAGAGATATATTTCCATGGAACTCCTGTGTCTATCATTTCTACAGGAACGTCAATCTCATTATTGTTCTTTAGCATTTGTGTTAAGGCAAACAATCCTGGAAGTTCTATTATATGATGTGACACATCAATTAGGGTTACTCCTAATTTTTTAGCTAAAATTGCGTTTGAATGGTTTAAGTCTCCAGATACGAATGCATCAACAGACCTGTCCTTTGCCAATTTAATAAACTCCTTATTGCTTAAGCCGAATCCAGAGACAATAGCTATCTTTCTAAGCATCTTATCGAAATCCCCATCATTAACCAAGCGGACATTTTCAGGGCCGAACTTATAGCAAACCAATGCTAAAAACTGGTCCAATGTCTTTGTTGAAGAGCATATTCTGCCTATACCAGTCTGCTTATGGAAAATGGACATTGGCTTTAAACCTAAATAATAAGCCAAAGCATCATTTGAGCCTCCATTTATGATATCCCAATTCGAATGGACAACATATGTTGGAGTCTTTGGCATGAACAAAGGAGGATGATGTGAAATAACCAGTTCCCCTTCCTCAAATTTCAAATCATCTTCAGGCAATAAATCCATCAAAACATTAATATTCTTAATATCTAAATTTTCATAATTTTTACTGAAATATCCTACATTATCATTTTTCAATGCATATTTACGAGGAACCAATTCATCTAAAACATTAAAAATATCATTTGCAAACACAATACCACCTAACTAATATCCCTAAAAATTCTTAATAATAAAACTCATTAATTAAACTCATAAATAAAACTCATAAATAAAACTCATTACCACCTAACTAATATCTCTGAATAAATCTCATCAATAAACTCATTAATTTTGCCATCACAGTCGAATGGCTGGATTGTTGAAACCTTTAGGACTGGTGATTCTATCAATTTAAAGAATTTCTCCAAATCCTTTTCCTTGAATATGATCTCTTCATAAAATGTCATTTCAGATGCACAATAAAGAACTCCATCTCTAGCCAATATGCTATTCATGGATTGTCTTAAGACATCTATTGCTAAAGTCATTGTTCCCGATGTTTTTGTATTCAATCCTTTGGTTTTAAGAACATACTTATTATAGGAATTAACGATATTTGCCCTATTATATATGTTATTCTTATCATTAAGCAAAGCGTCATTCTCTTCAGCTATAGGATCCTCAATCAGGAATACCTTTGTAAAAATGGCTTCAGACTGGCTTTCATTTATTCCTCCCAAGCCAGTGGTGTCTATGACAGCATCAGCATTTTTAATCAATTCCAAGTCTGAAGAGAACTTTATATTCTTGAAATTCTCTTTGAATATGTCTTCTTTAGTCTCATCTCCAGCAGTAAGGGGATTCCCTAATTTTGAATCTATCAATCCTTCCAAATGAGGATAAATATCCACAATAGTTATGTCCTTGAAATTATTAAATGACAAATATTTTGCAATAGCGATTCCTGTAAAATAAGTTCCAATGATTACAATAGAGCTTTCCTTATCGATAGTTCCATCATCATTTAGACTATTGAATAAACTTAATGCAGCATTTGCTTTCTTTTGCAAAATCAAATTGAAAATGTCAATCAATCTGACATTTGATTTTACTGTAAAAACCTCTGAACTTATTCCAGTATCATAATCATTATTGCTCATTAAACCATCTCAAGATCTGGGAATCAAATATCCTCATCACATTCAAAGCCAACCTTCTTTAATGCCTCCAATGTTTCCTTATAGACTGTCTCTTCTAAAGACTGCTTGTGAATTACATGTGATGGAGATGAAGCTGCAGTGAGAATTCTGGACTTGTTGTCCATAAAAACCATAAGTGAGCCAGAACCAGGAATCCCTAAACGGCCTCTGGCAATGACTAAATCAGCATCTGATTGATCCACTGCAATCATGGCTTTTGCAATTGCAGGCATTCTGCTGAAATCAGCGTAATTGGTATTGACTTGTAAATATTCTGCAGATGGGATATCGAATCTATTAAGAACTTTATTGATCACTTCCACTTTTATCCCATTCTTATTGGGAACTACAATCTTTGCACTGCGAATATAATCTTGAATAGCTCTAATCTCTTCAATAGTGTCTCCTTTACGAGTGCCTTCATAAGATTGAATGGATGCTTTTCTAATGCTTTCTTCAAATGCCATTTTATCACCGAAAATAAAAAAAGAAAAAGTTCGTGAATGGAATTAAACTCTTTTGATGATGAATCTAAGCATGAAGCTGAACTTCAAGACCTAAGTCTTCAACTACTGAAATCACTTCATGCAAATTGCCGTAATCAGGGTTTCCAACTCCCTTAACCACTAAAGGATAATCCTCAGGAATGACAGTTGCCAAGTTGTTTGCACCTGCAAGCAAAGGAAGCTCAACATTCTTAGGACCAATGGTTGGTGTTGGAACAGTGATCCTAATGCGAGGATACATGATCCTTGTAATGGCTATTGTCTTCAATTGCTCTTCAATTGAACAAGGAGGATGATTCTCCATAGGAGTGTCAACATAAGGGTTGAATCCCATAATAGGAATCTCTTCCAAGCTGTCAAAAGTTCCTAAGAACAATAAATGGTCAACCCTATCTTCATAAGACTCTCCAAGGCCAATCAATAATCCTGAAGATAAGCCAATACCTGCATCAGAAACCATCTGACATATGTTTATACGGTCTGATAATTTTTCACCAGGCTTTACAAAATTGAAAACATCCTCATTGATTGTTTCTAAATTGCAGCAAATGGTATCAGCATTGCATTTCTTCAATTCATCAACAGCCTCTTGAGTTAAGTCAGCACCGACATTGACTAAGATCTCTAATGAAGTTTCTCCCTTTACAATTCTTGCAGCATTGACTGCCTGCTTGCCTTTATAACCATGTCCTCCAGAGCAGCTTATTCTAGGAATGCCTGATTTCTCAACGCATTTAGCTGCCTCACGTATTTCCTCATCGGATTTATAGAATGCATCATAATATCCAATTGAAGAAGTCTTTGCAGCAAAGCCACAGTATTTGCATCTTGGTTGAACTTGACATTTATTTGTAAGATGAATAGTTGATGTCAATTTGATTACATCAGAACATTCATTACGAATTTCACAAGCGATATCACACAATCTCTTTAAATTCTCTTCATCATCTATTTCAAATAATTGGATTAATTCATTTCTACTTAATTTTTCTCTATTTTTAGCTTTTTCTAAGATAGATTCTATC
>JAZNRM010000350.1:0-2416 GCA_045590695.1 Methanobrevibacter sp. | reverse complement strand
CTTCAAGGACATCTGAATGATTCAATTCATCGTTATTTGATATTAAATTGTCAAAATCATTGAATTCAATGGAATCATCATCAAAAATAGGTTTGCTGTTTTCTAATTCCTTCTTGAATTCTTCAAATTCCTTTTTAAAATCAATATGCTCTTTTTTCATAAAAATCAAAAAGTAAAATAAGTAAAAAATTAAAAAAATAAAAAAAGATAATTAAAACAATTATCTTCCTAGCTCTTGGTGAGCTTTTGCCAAGTGTCCTGCAGAGATTGCTGCAATTAATGACAATTCACCAGCCATAACAGTTGAAATGACAATTTCAGCAAATTTGTTTACCTTGCCGGATCCTGCACAATCGATTATCTGCAATCCTTCATTTGCAGTTTCAAGCCTTGTTCCACCACCGATTGTAGCGATAGGCAAATCAGGCATGTTTACAGAGAAGTATAAGTCTCCATCCCTGTCCTCTGCAGTTGTAATTCCTAATGAACCTTCTACAACATGTGCTTCATCCTGACCGGTTGCTAAGAATATCGCTCCAATCATGTTTGCAAAGTGAGCATTGAATGCCATGCTTCCTGCTGCAGCGGAACCAATCAAGTTTTTAGCGGTATTTACCTCTTCAATTGCCTTTGCAGTTGTCTTAAGCTTTGCTCTGACAATAGCTTCAGGTATTAAAATGTCTGCAACAACAGTTTTTCCTCTTCCTTCAACTATATTGATTGCTGCAGGTTTTTTGTCAACACAAAGGTTTCCGCTTAAAGCCAAAGCATGAACTCCTAAATCATCATGCAATTTAGCCAATACCTTTTCTGTTGCAATGGTAACCATGTTCATGCCCATACTGTCTCCTGTTGAGTAAACAAAACGAGGATAAACATAATTTCCTACAATGATGATAGGATCTATCTTAACCAATTTCCCATGGCTTGTTGTGGATTCCGCGATTTCCTTAAGCTCATCAAACTTGTCTTCAAACCATTGCTTTACCTTTACAGCTTCTACAACAGATTCTGTTTTGATTGCAGGAGCTCTTGTCATCTTATCTCCAATAATCCTTGCATTAGCTCCTCCAGCTGCAGTGATAGCTGAACATCCTCTATTTACTGAAGCCAATAATGCACCTTCAGATGTTGCAAGTGGTACAAAGAAATCATCTTTTGCATATTCTCCATTGACTTTTAAAGGGCCTGCAACTCCAATAGGTATTTGCACTGTACCTATAGGGTTTTCAATATTCTTTGCAAATGCAAGTTCCATATCCAATGTATAATCAGCTATCTTATCAAGTTGGCAATTGGAATGTCTTTCTATAAACTCCCTTCTAATGTCTAAAGCCTCTGTTGCATTGTCAGTAAACTTGTCAATTTGATAAAGCTTCATTTCACCAGCCAATAACTTTTCAATGATTTCTTCTTTATCCATATTATCACCAGAAAAAATAGTTTTCTTATAAAAATAGAATTTCTGTAATTTTTAATTTTCAGATAGTATAATTTTGATTTATTATAAAATAAAAAAAGATGGAGAGATTATTCTCCACGAACTTCTTTAATATATTCCACGATTTCAGAAGGTTTTGTAGCCACTTTTACACCAGCAGCTGCCAAAGCTTCCATTTTGCTTTTTGCAGTACCTGAGTTACCAGCAATGATAGCTCCTGCGTGACCCATTCTTTTTCCAGGTGGTGCAGAAAGACCTGCAATATAAGCTACAACAGGTTTGGTAATGTTGTCCTTGATGTATTCAGCTGCAGCTTCTTCAGCTCCCCCACCTATTTCACCAATCAATACGATTTCTTTTGTATCAGGGTCGTTTTCGAACATATCCAATACTTCAATGTATGGGGTACCGATAACAGGGTCTCCTCCAATACCTACGCAAGTGCTTTGTCCAATTCCTGCACGGGTTAATTGGCTTGCAATTTCGTAAGTCAATGTACCGCTTCTGGAAATAACTCCAACGTCTCCTTCAGAGAAGATATGGGTAGGCATGATACCAAGTTTTCCCACTTTAGGAGAGATTACACCAGGAGTGTTTGGTCCAATGACAGTGACGCCTTTTGCTTTTGCATAAGCCATGATTTCCATAGTGTCATGAATAGGTATGTGTTCAGTGATTATAATAACCAAATCCAAATGATCAATGGATTCAAATGCAGCATCCTTTGCAAATGGTGCTGGCACGAATATGATTGATGCATTTACATCTACATTTTCCTTAGCTTCTTCAATAGAATCAAAAACGGGAACACCGCAAACCTCTTGACCGCCTTTGCCTGGAGTTACTCCTGCTACAATGTTTGTATTATACTTTATCATCTGTTCAGTATGGAATTGACCTTGCTTTCCAGTGATTCCCTGTACCAAACATTTTGTATTTTCATTCAATATTATCATATGAACCACAATCGAAATT
>JAZNRM010000349.1:0-1539 GCA_045590695.1 Methanobrevibacter sp. | reverse complement strand
AATAATCATTAAGTTTATATAGTTTAAAATATAATATTAAATTAAGTATTTATTTAACAAAAATTATTATCATTTCAACTGTATAAATAATTTAATTATAAGAATTTAATTAATCGAAGGTTTAAACATGAAATATAAAATATTTATCAGCAGTGTTCGAAAGGAATTCGAACAGGAGCGCAAATTCATTAAACAAGAAATTGAAAACGATTATATTTTAAACAGGTTCTTTGAAGTATTTATATTTGAAGAATATTCAGCATCAGGTTTATCCCCTAAAGAATTATATTCTGAAGAGGCAATCAATTCTGACATATACATTGGTTTGATTGGTTCCGATTATGGGACTATTCTCGAGTCCGGCATCTCTCCTACCGAATTGGAATATGATTTGTATAATAAAACCCATAATGATGCTTTAATCTATATTAAGGATGTGGATTTTCGAGATGAAAAAACTGTAAGGTTCATTGAGAAAATTGGAAAGCACAGTTATGCAATCTTTGAAGATCGTTATGAATTGATTAAGTTGATTAAAAAAAGTTTAGCGGATTTCATAGATAAAAATCTGCGAAATTATAGGGCTTTTGATAGTGAAATCTTATATGATTCCTCTTGTGATGATGTGGATATGGATGTATTGAACACATTTTTCAATGTTTTGGATTATGAACCGATTGAGAAGGTAAGGGATGAAAAGGGATTGAAAAAAGTCTTATCTGCAATACGTGCAGGAGAAGATGTTAATGGGCAGTTCAGACTAAACACTGCAGGAGCATTGTTCTTTGCTAAGGACATATCTAAATTCAACATTGCCCATCAAGTGAAGATGGTTAGATTCTTTGATGATGAGGGAATAGCCGCTTTTGAAAAGGCAGAATATAACTTGTCTTTTTTAAAGCTATTGAAAGAGGCGGAATTATTTTTCAATAAAACTTTGACCAACATTTCTCAAATAAAAGGATTTGAACGAAAAACCATTCAAGAATATCCATTTGAAGCAATACGTGAAGGGCTTGTAAATGCATTGGCTCATAGAGACTACACTATAACAACAGCTCCAATAACATTCTACATTTACAATGACCGAATTGAAATAAAGAGTCCTGGCCGTTTAGTCTATCCTTTAACAATTTCTGCTCTTGAAGATAATGATCCAGTGCATAGGAATGAGGCAATATGCAATATATTTTCAAAAACAACATATATGGAACATGTCGGAACTGGAATCAAAAGGATGAAGGATGCCATGAGGGCCCATGGTTTAAGTGAGCCCGAATTTGTTGAGACTGGTGAATTCTTTAAAGTGACTTTCAGATCCAATGATAAGCACATTGGATTGAACAATAGGCAAAAGGAGTTCTTAAGATTCAGTGAAAAATCAGAAATTACAATAAAGGAATATATTGAAATGTTTGATATTGTGAGAAATACAGCCACTAAGGATTTGAATGATTTGGTTGAAAAAAGAATGTTAGAAAAATTTAAAGATGGGAAACAGATTATTTATAGTAAAATAATTGATTAAGATTTAGTAAG
>JAZNRM010000348.1:0-1880 GCA_045590695.1 Methanobrevibacter sp. | reverse complement strand
AAACATGTTTGCTTTAATCTTAAAGATTGAGCTTACGTTTGCCTTTCTTAAGTCCAAGAATCTTGAGTTTAATCTTGTGTCAATTTCAGCCTTTACCTTTTCAGTTGGATCCATTGGCAATGGCTGTTTTGCTGGGTTTAGGATAATCACTTCAGCTGGAATGATTTCCACACCGTTTGGTGCTTTTCCTGCATCCTGTACAGTACCTTTAATAGCTACTACAGATTCTTTTCTGAGAGCTCTTAAGTCTTCTAAGATGCTTGCATCTACCTTTTTGCTTGGTGCAGTGATTTGCACTAATCCATCTCTGTCTCTGATGATTACAAAGATGATTCCACCTAAATCTCTTATTTCATGTACCCAACCCATGATAAGGACTTCTTCCCCACTGATATCTGGGTTTACGTCTTTTGAGTAATGAGTTCTTCTTAAGTCGCCTAATAAATAATCCACGTTAATCGCCTCGATTATATTTACAAATTAATTTTTCATTTTTTAATTAATAATAAGCATTAATAATTGCTTTAATTATAATAATTATATTATTTCTTTAATTTATTTAAACTTAGTTTTTTTAGCATTATTTCTTATCCAATCTCACTTTCACTGAATTTGCATGTGCATAGAATCCTTCATATTCAGCTATTGGAATGACTGTTTTGGAAAGCTCTTCGATTCCTTCCCTTGTAAGGGTCTGAACAGTAGGTTTCTTAAGGAACGCTTCAGTTGAAAGACCAGAATACATCTTAGCTCCACCACCTGTTGGCAAAACATGGTTTGTTCCGGAACCGTAGTCACCAGCAGCAACTGGAGAATACTTGCCTAAGAAAATGGAACCTGCATTTTTAATCCTGTCAAGTACAGATGCATCATCTTCAGTGCAAATGATTAAATGTTCAGGAGCATAGGTATTTGTAAAGTCAATAGCTTCATCCATATTTTCACATAGGATAATATGACCGTGCTTCTCTAAGGACTCTTCGATTATTTCACGTCTTTCAGCCTCTTTTGCAAATTCTTCAATCAAATCTTTTGAAGCTTTAGCTATTCCTTCATCGTCAGTTACCAAGAAGCATGATGCTTCAGGGTCATGCTCTGCCTGAGATAGGAAGTCGTGAGCGAGATACTCTGGAATTGCAGTATTGTCACACAAGATCAAGACTTCTGATGGGCCTGCAGGGAATTCAATATCAACATCACCGTAAACAAGTTTCTTTGCTCCGGTAACGAATACGTTTCCAGGACCTACAATCTTTTCGACCTTTTCGATTGATTCAGTTCCATAAGCCATTGCAGCAATAGCTTGAGATCCACCACATTTGTAGATTTCATCCGCTCCAGCCAAGTCTGCAGCAACAAGGATTGCATCCATTATCTTGCCGTCTGCTCCTGGAGGTGTGCAACAGATGATTCTTTCCACTCCAGCTATTTTTGCAGGAATAACTTCCATTAGAATAGATGAAGGATAAGCGGCTCTTCCTCCTGGAATGTAACAGCCAACACTGTTTATTGGCCTGATGATCTGTCCAGCAGTGATTCCAGTGTTCACTTCCATAAACCATTCTTCTGGAATCTGAGCCTTATGGAATTTTTCAATGTTTCCAGATGCTCTTTTAAGCGCTTCAATAAGATTATTATCCAAATTATCGTAAGCTTTCTTGATTTCATCTTCTGAAACCTGCAAATCATCCAATTCGGCCTTATCAAACTTTTCAGTGTATCTCTTTACAGCTTCATCCTTGTTTTCCTTAACATCCTTTAAGATGTCTGAAACTATATTCAGGACTTCGCTGATATCTGCCTGTGACCTTTTGATCAAATCATTTGCAGTTTCCTTATCATACTTTAGAATTTCCATTCTACCACTCTGCTAAATAAAA
>JAZNRM010000347.1:0-16248 GCA_045590695.1 Methanobrevibacter sp. | reverse complement strand
TATGACATATTATAATAAGAAATTAACTAGTAAAATAAAATTATATTTATCAAAAATAGGTTAAACAATGGAAATTAGAGAATTAACAAAAGAAATAAGAGATAAATCAATTGAATATGCCAAGCCAAAAGAATTGGATAGTCTTTCCGCAAGTTGGTATCAAGAGGATCTTTTATATTCTGGAAAAGGAAAAACCATATTTCTAATCTTGCCTACCCCTGGCTGTTCATGGGCACTTGGTCCAAGTGGGGGATGCACAATGTGCAGTTATATCTCAGACTGTTACCTTAAGCCAATTGAAAATTCCAAAATCATTGAACTCTTTGAAAAGGAATTGAACAAATGGGATTATAAGGAAGATTATGAAAATGGAGATAAAATAGCTATAAAGCTCTTTGCATCAGGAAGTTTCTTAAACCCAGAAGAAGTTCCTAAAGAAGCCAGAGACTATGTATTAAAAAAGCTTGCAGACATGGAAGAAATCAGCGAAATAGTTGTTGAATCCAGACCGGAATATGTTAAGGAAGAGGTATTGGATGAAATCTTTGATATCATAGGAGATAAACTATTTGAAATCAGCATAGGCTTGGAAACTTCAAACGAAGAAACCAGATTAAACAAAATCAATAAAGGATTTAACAATAAGACCTTCGAAAAGGCAATTAATCTCATCAAGGAATACAAAAGCAAGCATAACATCAAATCTAAAGCTTACATATTTGTAAAGCCTATATTGCTTTCTGAACAGGAAGCAATCAATGAGGCAATTGAAACAGCAAGCTACTGTGAAAACTTAGGAGTGGATAGGGTTTCATGCTGTCCAGCAACAATTCACAGAGGCACATTGATAGAAAGGCTTTGGAGAAGAGGATCATACAATCCTCCTTGGATTTGGTCAACTATTGAAGTGATCAATACAATAAGGCAAAATGTAAAGATTCCTGCATTGATGGACACTTCAGGATTCGGTTCAAGAAGGGGTCCTTACAATTGCAAAAAATGCAATAAGGAGTTGAAACACAGAATTATAGATTCCAACTTTGACCAAAGCCAAATCGAATATGATTGCGAATGTAAGAAAGAATGGATTGCAGAGGTAAAATTCTCTGATTTGAATAAGTCCAAAACCCCAATAAAACATTTGCCATTGTATTAGATAATATATTTATAAATAATAAAAATAATAAATTATTAAATAATTATGCATTATATTTTCATGCATTAAGATTATCAAAATAATATAAAAAATATTTAAAAACAAATAAGGAGGCAAAAACTTGCATAAACAAACTACAATAAGCATTATTGCAATTATTTTAGGAATCATTATCATTGCATTCCCAATGCTTGGAGTAATTACAGCAGCTGATATCCTTGGATTATCTGTTTTATTACTTGCAATCTTCTTATTAGCAAATGGTGTTAGTGAAGTTGAATACAACACAACCAGAGGATTGATAAATACAATCTTAGGAATAATAATGTTGATAATAAGTTTAGGTTTAATATTTAACCCAAGCATATTTGCATTTTTAACTGCTTTAACAATCTATTTAGCAGGAATATTCCTAATCATAATAGGTTTAATAATCATTGTTGGAAACAGGGACAACAAATACGGATTCTGGATGGGAATCTTAGGAATACTCTTAGGTGTAATATACATTATCCTTGGAACCTATATTAAAAATCCACTCGTTCTCGGTTCATTAATAGGAATCTGGTTATTAGTAACTGGAGTATTGAACTTATTGGATAATGGTTATTAAATGTAGAATAAATAATAAGAAATTATTATTTATTCCCAAACTATTTTTTTAAAATATAATAATTGACATAAATAAACAATATAAAACTAATAATGCTTTTTTTAAAATGAATTCATTTAGGAAAATATACTATGATAGCAATTAGCGCTGACTTTGACCCAGTTCACAAAGGACATGAACAATTGATTAAAAAAGCTCGTGAAATAGCTGATGAAAAGGATATTGAAGTGGCTATTTACATGAATAAGGGCTACAGTGCAAATCATGCTCCTTTTTTCACCCCATTTGAAGCAAGAAAGGAAATGGCTCTCGCATTAGGTGCAGATAAGGTGGTTGGAGTTGAAGGCCTTCATCATAGACTGATCTTATCATACAGCGTCCCTATTAGGCTTGCTAAAATGCATGAAGACGGCGTGACTGATTACATAACCGCAGCAGACATAAGCTTGGATGAAGTGAAAAAATATGCGGAGAGATTCATTCAAGAAGGAAGTTTCCTTGGAATGCCTCAGGATTTTCCTAACAGAAATGTAATCCGATGGTATGGAATAAATGAATTCCTATCAAAAAAATTCAATAGAAAGATTGATTTCCACCTTATTCCAGAACTTACACAGCCTAAAAAGGTCTCTGGCAGATTCATTAGAAAGGAAATCTTGAAAAATGATTTGATTATAAATGATGATATAAGAAAATTGCTTCCAAAAACAACTATAGAAATTTTGGAAAGGGAAATTGAAAATGGGACAATCCCTGGAAAAAGAAACATGAAAGTGTTGAAACATAAAATGAACACTTATTCCAGATCAAACTTGACAAATATCGCTTATTTGAATGGTAAGGTAATCAATAAGATAGTTGAGGGAAGATTCTATAAGGACGATGAGGAATCCATCTGGGCAAGCTTTAGAAGAGCAGATTATGGTCCTGTAATGACTCGTCTTGCTGCTTCTTGCATTGAAGAGGAAGTGACAAAAGACGAAGTTCTGAAACTAATGAGACATTATGAAGAAAAGGGAGTAATTCCTGAAGAGCAGAATGTTGACAAGATCATTGAAAGGGCTTGGTATGTTGCTGAAGAAGTGGATAAGGGAGTCTCTGCAAAGGAAGCAAATGAAAAGTTCAGAACAAGAAAAGACTTGAAAGTAAATCCTCTAATGAGTCTTGAAGCAGGTTTGAACCTTACTAAATTCGAAGCAAAAAAAGTTCAAGAAGGACTTGAAGCAAAAATCTTTGTCGATAAGGATAATCAAATATCCTGTGAGATAAAGGAAAAGAAGATAAAAATAAAAACCAATTTAAAGCTTCCTTCAAAGGAAGTTACCTATTTAAGATACATTTTAGACTCCAGATACATTCCTGTAAGTGGAGAGCTTATTAAAAACAAAAGAAATGATTGGAGAGTAAAAATTACTATCCATGCTCATTAAAATAATAAAATGATAAAATGATAAATGATTGAAATGGAAAAAAAGTAAAAAAATCAATCATTTTCTATTTTTCAGTTTTTCAAATTTTTCTCGTGTTGCTAAAGCCATGATTTTAGACTTTCTCTTTTTGTCAACATCATCTAAAAATTCCAAGACTTCATTCAACTCCTCATATTTACGTTTAGCTTTTTTATTTGATGAGGAAATACGTGATTTTGCAGAAGTTTCAAAATCCCTGTTTTCAGTCAATGACAATATTTCCCATAAGTCTTCGCTAAGACCTAATTTTTCTGCAGTTTCAAAAGTTTCTACAAGAAGTGCTGAAACCCCTTTTGTATAGGAACTTCTAAGGATTTTCAATTTGGAAACATCCCCTATTTCATCACTGACTACCTTAATATTAACCTTAAAATCACTTGGAGGCTCATTATTGCTAATGAAATCTCTCATGCTTTTTACAAATCCTTCAGCTTTTCTGCCTGAGAAATAAAGATGCAATTCCTCTGAACTTACTCTGCCCATAATGGCTGAGTCAATGAAATGCTCATCGGTGAGGTAATTTTCAATTTGCTTTGCTGTATTTGGGGAAATGTTGTTGAAGTCTAAAAATATTCCATCTGTCAATGAGCCATACTTCAATGCAACAGCCAATGCACTTTGAGGACTGTTTGCTGAAATTAAAATGTCAGACTGGCGAGCGACCTCTTCGAAACTATCTAAAACATCCAAATTAAGTGATTTAACTAATTCCTTTGTCTTTTTTGATCTTCCTTCAGTGGAAGTCAAGACCTCAAAACCATAAGATAAGAGTATTTTTGATAAGGTGTATGACACTTCACCAAACCCTATAAATCCAAATTTCATAATTAATCACCATTTCAATTAATTATTTCCAATTCATCTGACAATCTAATAAACTGAAAATTATAATGTAGTTAAAATATGGGAACCTACTTCAAGACCTAATTCCTTAGAGATGGAGGAACATTTTGTACAAAGCAATACAAATATATCCTGACCCTCAAGATTCATTTCTGTCAAACCTTCAAAATTCCCCATTCCTTTAGAGATTACAAATGGAGAATCCAAGAGGATTTCCTTAAACTCATCTGAAATCATTGATTCCACAACACCTACAGAATCAGATCCTGTAGTGATTAAAGTTGCCACTTCATCAAGGCCTGCTTCCAATGCCTCTTTCATGCAGGCATCGTTTAGGATAGGCCTTTCCTTGACTGCAACAGTAATGTCTACATCATATTCTTTTATTTTTTCAAGAAGGAACTTATCAAAGACAATTTCCCCAGTGTTATCCACCAAATAGAGAACCTTATCATACTCTCTTAATGCCTCTTCAAACTCATCTATCTTATTTATGACAAGTTCTTTCTGTAATCCTTCATATATCATGGATTCAAAATCTGTATCCAAACCAAATGTGCCAAAATCAAGAATGTTTCCTACAATAGCTATCTTAACATAGGTTTCCAAACTATCGTCCTCTTTTAGAATTTCCCTAACTTTAGGCACTAAGGATAATGCAATTTCATTTCCTTCCTTCTTCTGATTGCAATAAGGATCGTAGCATCCTGTTTCCTTTTTAATGTATTGATGAATCCTTGTTCCAGTTGCATTTGAAGACAATTCTTTTGAGAAGTTTTCACCAAGATAGGATAAGATATCCTGAATCAATTTGAATTTCAATTCCTCATCATCTGTAGATAAGTCAATAGCTTCTTTTGCTTGTCTTAAAAAGCATGGTCCACATTCGTAATAAACTTTAATATTATCACCTGAAAATAAAAATAAATAATTAATAATATTTTAATTATATATTTATAAATTAAAATTATTAAAATTATTGAAAAAAAGTAAAAAAATAGACTAAGAAATATAAAATTAAAAAATAAAAAAAGATTTAATTGAATAGGAGAAAAGTTATCCGCCATAAATAATTTGGATAAACTCTATCTCATCACCATCTTCGATAGTTGCCTCTTCTATAACAATCTCACCATTCTTTTTGCTTACCATGGTTTCTGAAGATAAATCCAAATCATCCAATAAATCCTTAATGGTCAAATCACCGTCAATTTCTCTCTCTTCGACCTTATCCTTAATTTTTAATGTAAAACTCATAAAATCACCTTTTTTATTTTTATCCCTTCACTCTTAATATGTAAATCATCATATATAAAATATAACAATTGTTAATTATTATAAAAAATTTAAGAAAAATGAAATGGAAAATCTATTTTCCCAATTCCTCTAAAAATGTGCAAGCCCTGCATAACCTATTTGAAGATGGCTCTCCACAGCGTTCGCATCTGTCAAATTCATAATCATGCGCCAATTCCTCTCTGATTGCTGGCCTGATCTTATCAAATCCTCTAAGTGTGGAATACATTATTGTCGGATGGTCTTTAGACAAGTCCTTTAGGATATTGGAAATTTCCATTCTAAAGGATTCTTGAGCATATGGGCAGCCTGCAAGGTGAATGTCCAAACCTTTTGCAAGTGCATAAAGGCCAATTTCCTTTTCAGGGATTTCACGAAGAGGCTTGATTTTTACTGTAAACAATTCGCTGTTGGATTCAGTTTTAGGACCTATCTTAGCTAAATTCTCCATGTTTCCTTCAAGATAATTCATTAGAATAGCTTGGGTCTCATCATCAAGGTTATGTCCTGTAGCAATCTTGGTTGCTCCAAATTCCCTTGCAGCCCTATTGATAATCCATCTTCTGAATACACCGCAATAGGTACAGGATCCTCTATGATTCTCCCTTTTCATTATCTCATCCAAGTCAATTCCAAAACTTTCCTTGAATGATACTACCTTATGTGGAATGCCTAACCTTTCCGCATGTGCCTTTGCAATTTCCACTCCTTCCTCTCTGTAACCTGCAATTCCTTCATCAATGGTTACAGCACATAATTCTATAATATGCCTTTTGACATATGAATTGAGGATTTCAAGAGTCACTACACTATCCTTTCCTCCAGACAATGCAACTAAAACCTTATCACCCTTTTCAATAAAGTTTTCCTTCTTGATTGTTTGCTTTACCTTCTTTTCAATGCTTTCTATAAAGCAATCCTTGCATAAAGCCTGTCCAGAAGCTTTTCTTTTTATAATAACATTTGGATTTCCACATTTAGTACAAGATTCCATATTAAAGTCATCCTTTTTTAAAATAATAAAAATAATAAAATTTTTTTCTTTTTAATTTAATATTTTCAATAACTAATTTTTAACTAACTAATCGGTTTTAAATTACATATCAGCAACAAATTCGGCCAATTGGTTCAATGTGCTGACTTCATAAACCTGAGCACCTGCGCCTCTATACAATGAAACGCAACTGTCAACTACATCCCATTTCTTCTTATCTTCTGGGTTTAGAATAATCACTTTCTTAGCCATGCTGGACATCTGGGAAATAAGCTCTACACTTGCAGGTATTCCATTAACCTTAGGACCTGCCCAATCCCTACAATCAGACAATAGGATAATGTAAGACTTATTGCTTATATCCGCCTGTTTCATGAATGATTCGAATGCAGTGAACATATTGGATGTTCCCCTAACCATCATATTTCTCATACGAAGCAATCTAATCTCAGCAAATGCATTAACCATATACTTTTCTTTAAGGAACTCAGTTGTCTCTATTGTCTTATTGTCAAATTCAAACATTCTTGAATCCTTGAATGTCTTTTGACATGCAAACATCAACATGAAAAACCAGCTGCTTATCCATTCGCATGAACCGCTGACATCATTCAGGAACAAATGCTGTTTTCTATGAGGTTTCTTCTTTACATGAACAAGATCAATCGGCACACCTCCATATTTCATGTTTTGCCTCATTGTCCTTCTCATGTCAATCTTGTTGGAGCGAGCCAATCTCTTTCTTCTTGACTGCTTGTTTGCGATTTTTCTTCCAAGCTCTACACATAATTCAAATACCCTTTCATCGTATTTGTTAAGCTTTGACAAATCACTGTTTAGAATATCATTATCCCTTGCAAGGTCCTTGTCCCTATCTTCAAGGATAGGCCTTCCTGCAAAGTATTCCATAGCCTGTTCTGCACCCATCTGGATTTGCTTTCCACCAGTTCCCTTTTGCTTGGTGATTTTCCATTCGTGCTGTGAAAGCTTTCCTTTCATAGTATTTGGCCTATAAGACCTATTGAGTTCATCAGTTAAATTCTTTGTAACTTTTTTAGCGAAGAATCCATCGAAAGACTCATTGAATTTAGGGATGTCATACTTGCTTTTGACATAAATGGACCTGAATGCATCCTTTAATAGACCTAAATCATCCTCACCCAATAGAGCATATGCATCTATTGCAGACTGAGTGGACCTTATGCTCACAGGCATTCCCTTTTTTCTCAAATCATTTGATAATCTGACGATTTTCTCTTCCATACTAAAACCTTAAATTTGCTTTAATCGAGTGCATGAAAATTAAAACTATTCATTCATATACTCATTTCTAAAGATCTCTTTGATTACTTTAGCCTTGTCCGGTTCTGTCTTAATAGCTACTCCAACACTGTCCTCAAGTGCAGCGTCAACATTCTTGAAATCCTTATCCAAGTGCATTACAGAGTTTACCCAATCAATTGAAGCCCTTACAGATGGTTTCTTATTTAAGTTGAATGTTCTGATTCTGTGAACCATATTTACAACTTTCTTGATTAAACCATTGTCTGCAGATGGTATTCTGGCTTTGACAATAGCCATTTCACGTTCAACTGTAGGATAAGAAATGTATAAGAACAGACATCTGTCCTTTGTCTCTTCAAGCAAGTTTCTTTGTGCATTTGAAGTGAGCATTACCATCAAATCATTCTGAAGATCAAAAGTGCCTAAATCGTTTACGGTAATCTGCTTTTCACCTAAAGCTTGTAGCAAGAAACTTTCCACTTCTTCATCTGCCTTATCGATTTCGTCAATCAAGAGAAGTGATGGCTTGTCATTCATAAAGGAGGTTAAAAGTGGTCTTCTAATAAAGAAATCATCTTCAAATATTGATTCTTCACCTTTTTGGCTACCTTTGAATGCTTCCAAATGGAGCAATTGCTTTTGATAGTTCCATTCACCTACAATCTGTTCAAAGGTGATTCCTTCATAACATTGAATCCTAAAGAATTCCCTTCCTAAACATTCGGAAACAGCCTTTGCAAGCTCTGTCTTACCTACTCCAGGAGGTCCTTCAATCAAGATCGGCTTGTTTAAAGATAAGGATAAGAATACAGAAGTGCTGATTTCATTATTGGAGATATAACCAGTACTTTCCAACATTTTTCCTATTTCTTCTATGGTTAATTCTTCATCTGTCATTTAAAAACCTTTTTTAGTTAATTAAAAAATAATTTTTTATATTGAATTTTATATACTATAATATATAGTAATTAAATATTTTGTTTAATTTATATAAATAATTTATTGTTTTATATAATTAAAACTAATAAAAAGCAATAAAAATCATTAAGATTGCAATATCCATCATGTGATACTATGAAAATGAAAAAAATAGCTGCATGGTTCTTTGTTTTAATTCTCCTATTCGGAGGAGTTTGCATTTGCACCATGTACATATAAAATATTAAATTTATATAACATTTGTTATAAATAATACTACATTAAACTGATTTTTACAAGGAAAATAAAACTATGAAAACAAATCCTAAAATACTCCTATACATTCTAATGATTTCAACACTTGGAATAAACACTCCTTTAAGCATTGTTGGAATCATTTCCCAAATAGCTGAGTATTTCAATACATCAATAGCTATTTCAGGGCTTTATGTTAGCTCATTCACATTTACAATAGCTATCTGTGGATTGTTCATACCTGTTTTATTTTCAGGATTTGAGAGAAAAAGAACTTTCATAAGCATTTTAACAGTATTTGCAATTTCAAATATTGCAATCATATTCACAAAAAGCATTTACATTGCATCTTTTTTTAGGATATTGTCTGCAGTGTTCTATCCTGCATTCATTTCAATAGCTCTTACTGTATGTGAGGAGATTGCTCCAAAAGACCAGGAGCAGGATTACATTACAAGAATACTTCTTGGAATATCCGTTGGAAGCATTATAGGCCTTCCTATAACAACAGGTCTTGGTACAATATTCGGCTATCAGGTTGCTATGACTTGGATCTTTCTAATAAATCTCTTGACCTTAATTCTAATCATCATATTCTTCCCAAGAATTGAAGGTAAGGCAAAAAGTTATGAAATGCCCTTTTCATCTCTTAAGTCAAAGGAATTCATTCTTGCAACTGTTGGCATAATCATGATGCCTATTGGCGCAAGCATAGTCTACAATTACCAGCCTTTGTTTTTGCAGGTAGTGAGCCATGTCTACACATATAAGTTAAGCATATTCCTATTTATCTATGGATTGTTTTCAATATTCGGAACTTGGCTTGGTGGAAAGCTAATAACAAAAAGGGACAAGGCAACACTTATCATTTTCCAATTGGTATGTGGTGGAGTATTCGTGCTTCTTTACCTATTTGCAAACTACCTGATTCCAGTTATAATACTGATTTTAATATTTGGCGTGCTTGATGGAATGGGATACAATCTTATCCAGTACATCGAGGCATCTGTTGTTCCAGATAGCCCAGAACTTGCAAATGGAATATTTTTAAGTATCCTAAATGGTGGAATAGCTTTAGGAATAGCTATAGGTGGATTCTTAGTGGATGGATTTGGAATAATGTCTATTTTCATTGCTGGAGCATTGTTCCTGCTTATTGCATTCATCATGATGGTTTATGTTATCAGGATTATGAAAATCCCCCTAAAATACTCCTAAAAAAAGATAAGTTTCTATAAAATAAGCAAATTTCTCTAAAAGAAATTAAAATAAGAATAAAAGTAGAATATTAAAAAAAAATTAAAAAAAAGTTATAGAGGAAAAAATTCCTCAAATTTAAAATTTAATTACCTTCGTAACTATCAATCTTATCAAAAGCGCCGCCTACAGTAAAGAGGAGTACTCCTCTAACGATTAAAACAACCCCTACTAAAACTACGATAAGTAATGGGTCGGTTATTGCGAAAATACCTAATAAGAATGCAATGATACCGAGAATCAATGTCAATACAGATCCCCATTTGGATAAGCCTTCACCATAAACAATACCGAAAATACCTACAATTATCAATATGATTGCAATTAAATAGAAGTTGTATGCGGTAAGGAAAGCTAATGGAGCTAAATCAACAAAGAACAAGAATCCTAATAGTATCAATAAAAATCCTAACAATACTTCAAGTACTGACCTACCAGTAGCAACACTCCATAATGAAAATGCATTAAAGATCAATACTAAACCAAGGGACATTAAACTTAATCCCGCAATTATAGATACTACCCCGGCACTTACCAATGGGTAGGCTATAAATATAATACCTAATAAAATTAATAAAATTCCTAATAATTTTGTATTATTCATTAAATCACCAATTTTCTTATTTAAATGAAATGATATTTATATTTTTTTAAAATTACCACTAAAATACTCTCAAATTGAAAAATAACTATAAAAAATAGGTGAAAAATTTTAACATGAAATTGTTAATAAATTTCATGAAAACAAATGAACTAAAAAACAATTAATTTAATTAAGATTAACATCATATATTATATGTATAAAAATTTTTTTAATAGGAAAAGGATAACATGAATTTAAAGGAAGAGAATGAATCAATGAAGGAACATTTAAGAAAAGCATTTTCATTAAAAGATGATTCCGCATCCCATGAGGAGATACGTTCACGTCTCTTGGATGGTGGAATTATTACTGGAACCAATTTATGTGTATTGGTATGTGCAATGGTAATCGCATCTGTTGGGCTTAACATGAGCTCTACTGCAGTGATTATCGGTGCAATGTTAATTTCCCCTATTATGGGAAGCATACTCGCTTCAGCATATGGAAGCGTATCCAATGATTATCCATTACTTAGAAACCACTTATCCGGATTTGGAATGCAAATTGTCATCAGTGTTGCTGCAGCAACAATCTATTTTTTCCTCTCTCCAGTTAAAGAGCCAACTGTAGAATTGCTTGCAAGAACATCCCCAAGTTTTTATGATGTGCTTATCGCATTCTTTGGTGGACTTGCAGGTATTATAGGACAGACAAGACTCGATAAAACTAACACTGTTATCCCTGGTGTAGCAATTGCTACTGCATTGATGCCACCTCTTTGTACCTGCGGTTATTCAATTGCAAATGGAAGATGGGACATGCTTCTTGGAGCAGGGTATCTATTTATCATAAACGCATACTTCATTTTCCTTGCAGCATGTATTATTTTAAGTCTATTGAAAATCCCTAAAATGAAGGAATTGACAGAAAAAGAATGGAAAATACGTCGTTTCCGTATGGTGCGTAATACAATTCTCATTGCAATACCTAGTATAATAGCTGTTTATTACATGCTTTAGGTAATTTTGTAAAATAAGAAAATATGGAGGTATTTCTATGCCTCCTAAAAAATCAATACTATTTTTAATCTAATTTTAGAATCTTTAAAAAAAACTAATTTTATTAAAACTAAAACTCTTAAAAAATACTAATTTTGTTTGATAAACTCTTCAGGATCTTTAAACAAGTCAAAGTCTTGAACATACTCTTTTCCAGTAAGCATTGCAATCTCTGCTTTTTCAAGCTCTTTACCCAGATATGCTGCATGGTCCAATCTAGTAACAAGACCTTTTTCAATGATCTCTTCATAGATTTCACTGGCTCTTTTTCCTTCAAAGCTTATAGTTGGCTTTGTTTTCTTAAAGTGAGTTGCAACTATATATGAATCCTTAACGCTTATTGCATGTTCCACTCTGATTTTAAAGCTTCCTGCCTTATCCCTTACGAACTTGATAGGTGCATCCTGCTTGACTATAGGAACATTGTCATCCTGCTTCAAGTCAAACCTTTTCTTCTTGTCCTTGAATACAAGAAGGTCAACACCTAAATCCTTAGGTATGGATTGTCTGTTTTTAGCTAAAAACATCATTTTAGATGCAATTGCCAATTCCCTTACACTTCCATGAGTCTTACCACTTTCCTCCGGAGTGAAGAGTATGCTTGCACCAAGCTCCATTGCAATACCTGCAAGAACTGCATTTGCACCTACAGAATCTGTATCCATAAGCTCAATCACATTTCCTATACCAAAGAACATTGGCTTCTTGTCAATTTCATGAAAATCATGGAATGCAATGATTGAATCCACAAGGCTTGCACTGTTTACAGGATCAAGAATCAGGTCACAAACAACCTCGAGCCCATCACATGCCTTTACAAGCTTTTGCATTGATGCAACCCTATCTGCAGGAGTGTGAGGAACATAACCTTCGCTGAAATTAGTAGGTAAGATAACTGCAGGAACGTTCTTTTCCTTTAATAAAGGCAATATTTCCTTATAGTTACCATTGTCCAAACTTAAAACCATATCAATTCCATGGTTTACTGCAGCTTCGATTTCCTTTGGGTTCAATGTGTCAATACTTAAAGGCCTATCGCCTACGATTGGTCTTAATGTGTCAATAAGATCTGGTATTTCATCAGATCTGTCTTCACCAGCAATCATACCAATATCTATCATGTCAGAGCCTGAAGCAACAAAGAATTCTGCCTTTTTAATCAAGTCTTCTTTTGATAAAATAGGAGCGCTTGCAATCTCAGACAAGACTCTCATTGGGAAATCCTCACCAACAGGAAGGTTTCTAACAAGAATATTGTTTTCCTTCTTGAGGAGTTCATCTCTTTTTTCCATATCGTTTTCAAAGTCTTCAATGAATTTCAATGCTTGCTTCTTTTTCTCTTCTATAATTAGTTTGTCTGCAGGAGTTGACTGTGATAACTCTAAATCGTCTACTAAATCTAAAACCATAGCCAAGTCTGCTGCATCTGTGGATGCCTTGTAACAAGGAATTCCAAATTCCTCTGCAATGAGGAATGTATCTTTTCTTATTAAACCTGGAACTAGTATCAAATCAATATCATCTAATCTATCTTCAAAATGCTCATGGATTTCTTTGATTATTTGAGTGGGAGTCAAGAAAGCAGCAACTTGTGTCTCTGCTATATGCACCACTGTTTCCTTTTTTGACTTTTCAGCCATTTGACTTACCAAAGGATAAGCCAAGTGTCCAGTTATAATAAGTATCATAAAATTCCTCTAAAATATAAAAAAAGTTAAAATTATTCATTCAATAAATTTTCAAGATAAATCTTTAAATTGGGAATATCCTCTTGAATAACATCCCATACAATATCATCAATAACATCTTCATAATTGTGAGCAAAAATATTTCTCATGCCTATAATTTCTTGCCAATTAATCTCTTTATGATTATATCTGAATTCATCAGACAACCTACCAATAAATTCGCCAATCTGAATTATAACTAATGCACAAGCATCCTGGTATAAGTTATCTGACAAATATATTCCTTTATCATTATCAAAACGATTAGCGTAATCTTCCATACGATTACAATAAGGTATAACAATATTTATAGTTCTCTTATCCTTTTCTTTCATACAATAAAACCTCTTCCTTTTCAATTGACAAAAGAAATTCCTTATTAGAACTATCTTTGCTAACTACATCAACATGACATTCAAATTCCCTTTCCAAATCATATATCAAAGAGACATATCTTAATCCTTTCAAATCTCCTTTATCCATCACAAAATCCAAATCGCTTTCTTCAGTAGCTTCACCTCTTGCGTAAGACCCAAAAAGAGCAAAGCTAGCAATACCATACTTAATGACAATGGGCATAACCCTTTTTCTAATCTCATCAATAGTGTAAACCATTTAAATCACCGAAAACAATACATATTAAAATGAATAATGAAAATGAATACTTTTGATAATTTATATTTATTTTATTCATATTAAAATTTTTTATAACTTAATTATCTTCTAAGCGAGCTGTTGCATGCCTGTCTGCCCAACATTAAATAACTACAACAACTGGAAGACCTGCAGTGTGAGTGTCCATCTTCAAGATCTTTACATCAAGTGCAGTTGTTCTTCCTCCAAGACCCATTGGCCCTTTTCCATCCTTATTGATTCTTTCAAGACATTCAAGTTCCATTTCAGCTATTGTTGGATCTGGATTGCGCTCTCCAACCTTTCCAAGAAGTGCTTTTTTGCCTAATTTCAATGCCATGTCAGAACTTCCACCAATACCAACACCTAGAACGATAGGAGGACATGGCTTTCCACCTGCCTTTAATGCAGTTTCAATAACAAAGTCCTTGACTCCTTCGATTCCTTCAGCAGGAAGCGCCATCTTAAGTGCATTGTTGTTTTCAGATCCAAATCCTTTAGGCATGATAGTAAATTCTATGTAGTTTTCGTCTATTAATTCAATGTCTACAATAGGCACTTTGTCTCCCACATTTCCAGAGTTCTTTCTGGTAATGGGATCAACCACATTTGGCCTAAGAGGAACTTCTGCAGTTGCTTTTGCAACTCCTTTCTTGATTCCTTCATAAAGATTTTCAACATGAACTTTACCAAGCTTTACAAAAATGATAGGGAGACCTGTATCTTGGCACATTGGAATTGACTTTTCTTCTGCAAGTTCAATATTCTTTAAGATAGCTTCAATATTTAGCTTACCTAAGTCACTATCCTCACGTTTAAGAGCATCTTCAAGTGCACATTTGACATCGTCTCCAAGAACGATAGCGGCCTCTTTGTATAATTGATAAATGGTATCTTCAATTTGTTTTTCTGTTATCATAAAATCACATAAAATTAAAAGAGTAATGATTAAAATAATCTATATAAAAATATTTAATTTATTTATTTAAATAATTTATTAAAATTTAGAAAAAAAGAAAAATGGTAGATGTTTAATTAACATCTACGCTTTAATTGTTATTTTTGGTTTTTTAGTCACTTTGTTGTAGTATTTGCTACCTGCATATTTTACAACTGCTGTGAATTTACCTTTTTTCTTTAAGTTGGTAATTTTAAAGGTAGCTACACCTTTTGAGTTGGTTTTTGCGCTAAAAGTTTTCTTATTAACTGTTAAAGTGACTTTAGTGTTTTTCATTACTTTTCCATTATTGTTTTTCAAAGTAATTGTGTACTTTTTAGTTTTGACTTTAACCCTAAATGTTTTTGCTTTAGCAGTTAATTTTGGAGTTGCTTTTTTAATGGTTACTTTAATGCTTTTTGTAAATTGTGCATAAGTTTTATCTCCTGCAAATTTAATAGTTGCAGTATATGCTTTTGGAAGCAACTTAGCAGAAATTTTAAAAGTGGCTTTACCATAAGCATTGGTTTTAGCAGTATAAGTCTTTTTATTAATAACCAAAGTTACAGTTTTACCAACAATAGGATTTCCCAAGTTATCTATTAAAGTTGCTGAAACTGATTTAGTGGTATCATAAACTGCATTTGTATTAGAAGAAGTAATAGATGTTTTAATAGCATTAACAGTTATTATAAAACTATTGGAATAATTTCCATAAAATTTTATTGAAACAGTATGTTTACCCACACTTAAATCAGATAAAACTTTAATATATGAAGACATATTATACATTTTTTCTTCTCTACCATCAACTGTAACATATAATGTCTTTGAATAAGGTGCATTCAAAGTTATAAAAACATTTTCTCCCACTAAAATATTAAGAGGAGTTACCTCAACTAAAACATTAGGGTCGTTTCTAATAACCCTAAACTCAAATTCTGTATCGTTTATGCCAAAATTAGTTATAGATTCCACAATTAATCTACTAGCGCCTATTTTGTCAAAATTAGATAATTGGATATTTGCAACACCATTTAAAATATTAGCTGAGCCAACCAAATCATAGTGATATTCCCCATCATAATCATAATATGAATCATAAACATTCACTGTTCCTAAATATTTACTAGGAAACTCTACTACAACATTTATTGATTCAACAGTACTTATGAAACTAGGCAAATCATAAATTCTAGGTGGAATATATATTTTTGTTGAAATT
>JAZNRM010000346.1:0-1575 GCA_045590695.1 Methanobrevibacter sp. | reverse complement strand
TATTTATTAACTTTATTTTACCGCGCGCTAAAGCTGGTTTTAAAATATTAGAAGCATCTATTGCCCCATCAGCTCCACCAGCCCCAACTAAAGTATGAATCTCATCAATAAATAATATAATATCTTCATCTTCTACTATAGCTGTTAAATTAATTTTTTCATTCCATTCTTTTAAAAGATTTTTATATAATATAAATTAAGATTTTTATAATAAATAAATTTAATTAATGATTTATTAATGATTTAATTGGTGATTAAAAATTTAATAAGAATTTTAAAAAATAATTCTACAAAAAACTATAATAATAAACGATTATAAATAATAAGAATAGGTAAAGAAATGGAGAAATATTATGGTTAATGAAGAATCCAAAATTGAAAGTGAATCAAACCGTATGAGCAAAACTGAATATTATCTTGCAATTGCACTTGCTGTATCAAAAAGAAGTACTTGCTTAAAAAGACGCTATGGAGCTGTAATAGTAAATAATGATGAAATAGTTAGTACAGGTTACAATGGAAATCCAAGAGGAGAAGAAAACTGTTGTGACAGAGGAACTTGTCAAAGAATGGACCTCCCATCCAATTCAGGAAACTACAATGACTGCTTTTCAGTACATGCTGAACAGAATGCTATGATTTCTGCAAGAAGGAAAGACATGCTTGGAGCAACCATTTATCTTGCTGGTGAAAAGTCTGTTGATGGTGATTGGGTGGAAATAGAAGATGCAGAACCTTGTCCAATATGCTTTAGAATGATAAAGAACTCCGGAATTGACAAGATAGTGAGTAAAAAAGGCATATTGAAACTTCGTTATCCTCTTCAATAAAAAAAATCTTTTAATTATATTAACTATTATTTTATATTTTAATTTTTTATTTTTTATATCAATTGGGAGCATTAAATTTCAGGATAGTAATCGATATCATATCCTAATTTTTTCATAATCATTAACTCATCTCTTGCATCTACAATTGCATTATGAGTTTCACTATAATCCTTTTTCCCCAATATTCGAAGCATTTGCTCAACACCATACCCTCTTCTTAATCTGCCAGTTCCACAACAAGGCATATGATTTGGAATATGAGGATTATGCTGTTTATAAGCAGCAACCTTCATTATGTCTCTCCAAGAAAATCCATCATGAAGTTCAGGTAAATGACGCTTATCAAAAGAGGCATTGTAGGCAAGTAAATCATTAACACCATTTGAATTAAGCAAATCCTTTAAGTCATTAATAGCGTCAGGTCGATGTTTTATAAGGATTTCGTGCTTTGTCATTCTCATTGAATTTGAATACATTCCACCTATCTTTTCTGCTCTAGGCAAGATGTAATAGCGAGAATCAGTTCTTTCAAAATCCTTGGATCTTGCAATTAAAACACCTATGGACATCACTTCATCTTTCCAATTTGTTTCCGTGTCTATAACTGCAAATCTTCTTGACATAATAAAACCCATAAAATAAGAATTAGAATTAATAATATTTAATAATATTTTGATTTACTGATTTATAAAAATAACCCTGTGAAAAATAGAAAAAATTGAATATAAAATAGTAAAAAATTGAT